>JAKEEJ010000183.1 GCA_022616655.1 Nevskiales bacterium
CTCCCCCAAGGGGGAGAGGGAATTCTATTTTTATTTGCCATTGAAGTGCTCAACCCGCAGATGGCTGGGTCCCGGCCGCACAAACGGCAATCCCCGTATCTTGTCCAGGGCCGCATTGAAACGATGTTCGGGCACGACCGAGGTGAGGATGGCCAGCGTGGCGTCCTGCCGGTTCTGCGGTTCTTTTTGCAGAATCGCCTCGATGCTGATGTCGAGTTCCGCCAGAATCGAGGTGATCGCCTTGAGCACGCCCGGTGTGTCGGCTACGCGCAGCCGCAGGTAATGCGCGCACTCCACGTCGCGCAGGGCCACGACGGACAGCGTCTGCACCGCGTCGGGATCAAACCCCAGCGGCGGCCAGAAATGCCGGGCGTCCGCGCCCAGCAGCCGCGCCACGTCCAGCAGGTCGGCCACCACGGCGGACGCCGTGGCGTCGCCGCCGGCGCCGCGGCCGTAGTAGCCGGTGGTACCCGCCGCATCGCTCTGAACGACCACGGCGTTGAGCGCGCCGTCCACCTGCGCCAGCAGATGGGCCTGCGGAATCAGGGTCGGGTGTACGCGCAGCTCGACGCCCGCGGCCGCGCGTTTGGCGATGGCCAGCGGTTTGATGCGATAGCCCAGCTCGCGCGACAGTTGAATGTCCTGCACGGTCACCGCGGCGATGCCCTCGATGGCGACACTCTGGAAAGCCAAGGGCATGCCGAAGGCAAGGGCGGCCAGAATGGTGAGCTTGTGCGCGGCATCAATGCCGTCCACGTCGAGGCGCGGATCGGCTTCCGCATAACCCCGCGCCTGCGCCTCGGCCAGCGCGGCAGCGAAATCCACGCCGTGCTCGCTCATCTGCGTCAGGATGTAGTTGCCGGTACCGTTGACGATGCCGGCGACTTCTTCGAGACGGTTGCCGGCCAGCCCCTCGCGAATCACCTTGAGGATGGGGATGCCACCCCCCACCGAGGCTTCGAACGCCACCCGCACGCCGCGCTCGCGCGCCGCGGAAAAAATCCGGTTACCGTCTTCGGCCAGCAGCGCCTTGTTGGCGGTTACCACGGGCTTGCCGTGGGCGATGGCCTCGAGAATCAGCTCGCGCGCCGGCGACAGCCCGCCCATGACTTCCACCGCCACATCCACGGCCGGGTCGCGCACCATCTGCCGCGCCTCGCGGACTTGCGTGACGCCGCTCAGGTCGCACTCGCGCCGACGCGACCACTCGCGGGTATAGACGTGCGTCAACACCAGCGGCCGCCCGAGGCGGCGCGCGATCTCGTCGCGGTTCTTCTGGAGCAGGCGTACCACGCCCTGCCCCACCGTGCCGAGCCCCAGCAAACCGATTCGGACCGGCGCGCTCACGCCGCGCTCCGGAGCAATTTCTTGATCCCGCGCAGCGCCTGGCGCGTGCGCTGCTCGTTTTCAATCAGCGCAAAGCGCACGTGATCGTCTCCATACTGGCCGAAGCCGACTCCCGGCGATACCGCCACTTTCGCCTCCTCGATCAATTTCCTGGAGAACTCGATGGACCCCAGCGCGCGGAACGGCTCGGGGATGCGCGCCCAGACGAACATGGTGGCCCTGGGCTTTTCCACCGTCCAGCCCGCGGCCTTGAGACCCTCGCACAACACGTCGCGGCGCTTGCGGTACGTCTCGCAGATGCCGTGCACGCAATCCTGCGGGCCTTCCAGCGCACTGATCGCGGCGACCTGAATCGGCGTGAACATGCCGTAGTCGAGATAACTCTTGATCCGTGCCAGCGCCGCCACCAGCGTTGGATTGCCACACATGAACCCCACCCGCCAGCCCGGCATGTTGTAACTCTTGGACAGCGTGAAAAATTCCACCGCCAGGTCCTTGGCACCCGCAACCTCCAGCACGCTGGGCGCGCGGTAACCGTCGAACACGATGTCGGCGTAGGCCAGATCGTGCACCAGCCACATCTCGTGTTCGCGGCAGATCGCCACGGCTTTTTTGAAAAACTCCAGGTCCACGCACTGCGTGGTGGGATTTCCCGGGAAGTTGAGGATCAGCATCTTGGGCGCCGGCATGCACTCGCGTACCGCGCGCTGCAACTCTTCGAAGAAATCCACCTCGGGCGTGAGTTTCACGTGGCGCACGTCGGCCCCGGCCAGCACCACGCCGTAAGGGTGGATCGGATAGGACGGGTTGGGCACCAGCACCGCCTCCCCCTGTGACAGCGTTGCCATGGCCAGGTGCGCCAGACCCTCCTTGGAGCCGATGGTGGCAATAACCTCGGTTTCCGGATTGAGCTCCACGCCGTACCGTGTGCGATACCAGCCCGCCATGGCTTTACGCAGACGCGGAATCCCTCTCGACACCGAATAACGGTGGGTATGAGCGTGTCCCCGGCGCGAAGCCGCCTCCACCAGCTTTTCCACGATGTGCGGCGGCGTGGGCAGATCCGGATTGCCCATGCCAAAATCAATGATGTCTTCGCCCCGCGCACGCGCCGCCATCTTCAGATCCCCGACGATGTTGAAGGCGTAGGGCGGCAGGCGCTGGATGCGTGGAAAAACGGTTTTCACAGGGAATCCGGTTGGCGAGCGTGAATTAAATCATCGGGATTTGCGCGGCGCAACAAAAAAGCCGGCGAGCCTCGCGACGCGCCAGCTTTGGATTGTGTGACAGACGCGGTGGAAACCTAATTCAACTTCTCCTGAATGCGGGCGGCTTTGCCGGCCCGATCGCGCAGGAAATACAGCTTGGCGCGCGCCACCTTGCCCCTGCGCTTGACGGCGATTTCGGCCACCTGGGCGCTGTAGGTCTGGAAGACGCGTTCGACACCCTCGCCGTGCGACAGCTTGCGCACGGTGAACGCGGAATTGAGTCCGCGGTTCTTTTTGGCGATGACCATGCCCTCGAACGACTGCAGACGTTCGCGATCGCCCTCCTTGACCTTGATCTTGACCTCGACCGTGTCACCGGGTCTGAACGCCGGAATCTTCTTGCCGGCCATCTGTTCCGCTTCCAATGCCTGAATGATCTTGTTCATGATTTACCTGTTAATTCCTGTTTCTGCTCCGCGATGAATTCGTGTAACAACTCCTTCTGTTCCCCGTTCAGTTCCAATCCGGCCAGCAACTCCGGCCGCTTCAACCACGTCGCGCCCAGCGCCTGCTTCAGACGCCAGCGCCGCACAGCGGCGTGATCACCCGACAGCAGCACTTCGGGCACCGCCTGCCCGCGCCAGTGTTCGGGGCGGGTGTAATGCGGGTGATCCAGGAGTTCCGTCGAAAACGAATCCTGCACGGCCGACCGTTCATCACCCAGCACACCCGGCAGCACGCGCGCCACCGCATCAATCAGCACCATCGCCGCCAGCTCGCCGCCGGACAACACATAATCGCCCAGCGACAATTCCACATCCACCTGCGAGGCTACGCGTTCATCCCAGCCCTCGTAGCGTCCGCACAGCACAATCAAACCCGGCACCAACGCCAACCGCCGGATCCAGGCCTGGGTCAGCGGCTCGCCCTGCGGCGACATCGTGACCACCGTACCGCCCCCCCGCGCCGTCCGGGCCGCTTCAATCGCCAGCGCCAGCGGTTCGGCGTTCATCACCATGCCGGGACCGCCGCCGTAGGGCCGCTCGTCCACCCGCCGCCACGGGTTACCACTGTAGTCACGGATGTCCCGCGTACTCAACACGAGCCGGCCGGTTTCGACGGCGCGGCGGACCATGCCGTAGCGCGCCACCTGTTCCACAAACCCCGGAAACAGGGTCAAGACGTCCATCTTCACAACTTTTTCATCCTGGGCCCCTCGCTTCGCTCAGACTGACGTCTCCATTCCGTCAGTACTCGGGCTCCCAGTCCACCGCAATCGTTCGCTGCTCCAGGCGGACCGACTTCACGATCGGCCCCGCTACAAACGGGATCAGACGCTCCCGATCGCCCCGCACCACCATCACATCCTGCGCCCCGTTCTCCACCAGGCTTTGAACCGTGCCGAGCACGGTGCCCGATTCGTTCACCACCTGACATCCGATCAAATCCGCCCAGTAGTACCGGTCCGGTCCGGCGGGCGGCAGCTCGGAACGTTCCACTTCGATCGCCGCTTGCATCAGCGCCGCCGCGGCTTCCCGCCCTTCCAGTCCTTCCAGCCGCGCCACCAGCGAATGCCCATGCAACCGTCCTTCCGCCACCGTCCAGCGTCGCTCCCGAATCACCCAGTGCGGGTAATCGAGGAGCCCTTCGGCCGGCCGGGTGTGGGAGCGCAGCTTGATCCACCCCCGCACACCAAAGACGCCGGTCACTTCGCCGAGGATCACCCGGCTCGACATCAGACGGGTTTGGAAGCGGCTGTGGCCGTCGGCGCCGGCTTCAACAGAAAAGCGACACGCTCGGAAAGTTGTGCACCCTGTTTTACCCAATGCTGGATGCGGTCGGATTCCGTCACCAGCTTCTGCTCGCCGCCCGTGGCTTTGGGGTTGTAGATCCCCAGGCGCTCAATGAACCGGCTGTCGCGCGGATTCCGGCGGTCGGTTGCCACCAGATAATAGAAGGGGCGCTTTTTTGTACCCGCACGTGCCAGACGAATCTTGACCATATTGATGTTGGAAAGGACGGCCGTTGGGCCGCAAAAGGGCGGGTATTGTAGCGATTCCCCCGATAAAGGGAATAGAAGTCGGCGCCGGGCGCTGTCCACGGTGGCGCCTTCGTCTACAGCGAAAGAACATCGCCGCGGTGCAAATGTCGGTAGTCGCGGCCGGCCAGCGCGGTGCGGCATTCCGCTTCGATGATCGCCTCACAGCCCGGCTTGTGATGGGTCAGGTACAATTGTGGTCGGTGTTTCAGGTGCTGGAGCTCCTGACCCAGCCGACGCGGCGTGAAGTGACGGGAGTCCTGCGCCAGACGTTCGTCTTCATTGGCAAAGGCGACCTCGATGATGAGCCGGTCCAGCCGCGGCAGGGCATTGAGTGCGCTCCACAACTCATCGCAGGCCCCGGTATCACCGCTGAAGGCGAGAATCCCATCCCGGTTCTCGAGTACATACCCCACGGCCGGCACGGTGTGCAGAACCTTGAACGCAGTGAGCGTATAGCCGTCGGCATGGATGGCCTCACCGGCTCGCACCTCGTGCCAGGTCAACAACGGGTTTTTTTCATCCGGCAACCTGGAAAAATCCGGCCACAGCGTCCAGTTAAACAAATGCTCACGGAGTGCGTTCAGGGTTTCGGGAATCGCGTGTACGCGCAACGACCGGTCAATCAGACCCAACCGATTATCCGCCATGAACGCCAGTCCGCAGACGTGATCGAGGTGCGAGTGGGTGATGAAAGCGTCGGTAATGCGGCACATCTGAGCGAGACTCAGATCGCCCGTGCCGGTGCCGGCGTCAATCAGAACGTCATCATTGATGAGAAGGCTGGTGGTACGCAGCCCGGGACCGACACCGCCGCTGCAACCCAACACCGTGATGTGCATTTGTTGTCGCGAACGCGCTTGGCGTCCGCCTTCCGGCTTTCCTTTCTTACCGTGCGGCCTGGATATATTCGTACGGATTAACGGCGCGGCCGTTGAACAGCACTTCAAAGTGCACGTGGGGTCCGGTGGAACGACCGGAATTTCCCACCAGGGCGACAGTCTGGCCTTTGCGTACGCGCTCACCCATCTGCACCAACACCGTACCGTTGTGGCCATAGCGGGTGATGTAGCCGTTGCCGTGGTTGATTTCCACCAGCAGGCCGTAACCGAAGCGGTCACCCACATCGGACACGATGCCCGCGGCCACCGACTGGACGTCGACCCCCGGCCGGGTGGCAAAATCCACTCCGGCATGAAACGAACGCATCCCGGTAAAAGGGTCCATGCGCATACCAAACAGGGAGGAAATCCAGCCGCCTTTTACCGGCCAGCCGGACGGGCGGACTTCTTTCTGCAAACGACTGACCAGCAGCAGATCCTCCAGGACGCGCATCTGGCGTTCCCGGTCGGACAATTGCCTTTCAAGCGTGTCAAGCGACAGGACGATCTGATCCACGACCAGGGGCGGACCCTGGGCCTCGGTCTGCGGCCCTCCCATGGAGGGCGGCTGACTGAAATTGAACTCACCTTTGTCCAAACCGGCGATGGCGGTCAGGCGCGCGCCGGCCGCGTCGAGGCGCATGACGTGCGCGTGCAACTGGGCAAGGTGCCGGGCCATGGCATTGGTATTGTTCTCCAGCCGTTCACGTGTGACGGCCAGCTCGCTGCGTTGCTGCTGCAATTCGCCGGCCCACAAACCGACGATGTCCACCGGCAGGCGGCCGTCCAGGGTCTTGATCCAGTACCCCAGCGCTCCGCTGATCCCCACCAGCAGGGAAACGGCCATCGCGACCGGCAGCCAGCCCCACACATGACGCGGCGTCAGCGCCATGCGCCAGGTACGGCCCCCCTTGTGACTGATTAAGATAATGTCCATTCCAAGCTTCGTCTCATGCTTCGAGTCATGC
>JAKEEJ010000184.1 GCA_022616655.1 Nevskiales bacterium
AGGCGAGCAGTTCGGCGTGGCGCGGCTTCATGCCGCCGTTGCCGCAAACGTACAGGTTCCAGCCCTTTTCCGTCGCGATCACGCCGACGTCCTTGGACTGCGCCTCGGCGCACTCGCGCGTGCAGCCCGACGCGGCGAACTTGAGCTTGTGCGGTGCGCGCAGGCCCTTGTAGCGGTTCTCGATGGCGATCGCCATGCCGACCGAGTCCTGCACGCCGTAGCGGCACCAGGTGCTGCCCACGCAGGATTTCACCGTGCGCACCGCCTTGCCGTAGGCGTGCCCGGACTCGAAACCGGCGTCCACCAGCTCCTTCCAGATCAGCGGCAGCTGGTGCACTTGTGCGCCGAACAGGTCAATGCGCTGCGCGCCGGTGATTTTGGTGTAAAGACCGAATTTTTTTGCGACCTTGCCCAGGACGATGAGTTTCTCCGCGGTGATTTCGCCGCCGGGGACGCGCGGCACCACCGAATACGTGCCGTCCTTCTGCAGGTTGGCCAGAAAATGATCGTTGGTGTCCTGCAGCGAGGCGTGACGCGGAGTCAGGATGTGCTCGTTCCAGCAGGACGCAAAGATGCTGGCGACCGCCGGTTTGCAGACGTCACAGCCGCGGCCCCGGCCGTGTTTCTGCAGCAGCGCTTCGAAGGTTTTGATCTGTCCGACCCGGATCAGGTGAAACAGCTCCTGGCGCGAACAGGCGAAGTGCTCGCACAGGTGGTTGTTGACCGTGACGCCGCGCCGGACCAGTTCATTTTTGAGAATCTGCTGCACGAGCGGGCCGCAGCCGCCGCAGGTGGTGCTGGCCTTGGTGTCCTTCTTCAGCGCGCCCAGCGTGGTGGCGCCTTTTTCGATGGCTTCGCACAGGGCCGCCTTGCAGACGTTGTTGCAGGAACAGATGGTGGCCGTGCCCGGCAGCGCGTCGGTGCCCAGGCCGGGTTTGCCCGTGCCGGCGCGCGCCGGCAGGATCAGATCTTCCGGATGTTCCGGCAGCTCAATCCGGTTGAGCGCCAGTTGCAGCAGGTTGCCGTAGTCTGCCGTCTCGCCGACCAGCACCGCGCCGAGCAGATGGGTACGGTCGCTGCTGACCACCAGTTTTTTGTAAACGCCGCTCACTTCATCGCAGAAGGTGTAGTTGAGCGCGTCGGGCGTCGCGCCCTGGGCGTCGCCGATGGAGGCGACGTCCACGCCCATCAGCTTGAGCTTGGTGCTCATGTCGGCGCCCAGAAACTCGAGAGGCGGGAGGCGGGAGGCGGGAGGCGCAACAGAAGAAGCGATGCAAGACGCCGCGACGCGTGCCATTTCGTAGCCCGGGGCAACCAGGCCGAAGATTTTTTTGTCCCACAACGCGCATTCGCCGATGGCGTAGATGTCGGGATCGGAGGTCTGGCAGTGGTTGTTGATCACGATGCCGCCGCGTTCGCCCAGCGTCAGGCCGCTGTTCTTTGCCAGCTCGTCGCGGGGCCGGATGCCGGCCGAGAACACAATCAGATCGGTTTCGAGCGCACCGCCGTCGGTAAAGTTCAGGCGGTGGCGCCGGGTTTCGCCCGCGGCAATCGCCTGGGTGTTTTTGCCGGTGTGGACGGTGACGCCCAGGGCTTCGATTTTTTTGCGCAGCAGCCGCCCGCCGCCCTCGTCAATCTGCACCGCCATGAGGCGCGGCGCGAATTCCAGAACGTGGGTTTCGAGCCCCAGGTCCCTGAGCGCCTTGGCCGCTTCCAGACCCAGCAGCCCGCCGCCCACCACCACGCCCGTTTTGGAATCCTTCGCCCCGGCCGTGATCGCTTCCAGATCCTCAAGGGTGCGATACACGAAACAGTGCGAACGGTCGCGGCCGGGCAACGGCGGCACAAAAGGATACGAACCCGTGGCCAGCACCAGCCGGTCGTAGGGCAGTTGCCGGCCGGCGGCGGAGACAATCTGTTTCTTCTCCCGGTCGATCGCCACCGCCTTGTCGTTGAGGTGCAGGGTGATATTGTTCCGGGCGAAAAACTCCGGTGTCGTCAACGCCAGATCGGCGACCGTCTTGCCACTGAAATAGGAAGACAGCTGTACGCGGTCATAGGCCGACCGCGGTTCTTCGCAGAACACGGTGATCGCATAGCGCCCGGCCGCGGCTTCGACCAGGCGCTCCAGAAAGCGCTGGCCCACCATGCCGTTGCCGATGACCACCAATTGTGTCGGTTCGCCGCTGTACATTCTCTCCTCGAACGACAGAGGGCCAATATGGGCGGTACTCCAGCAACACGCGTGCCAGTACCTCATGGGGGTCCGTCGCTGCGATACACAGGGCGTGAGCGAGCGCCTCGCTGCATCTTGGTGCCCGAATGAGCCGGACGGTCCATCGCGGTGCATGGGCGTGCCGAGTGGGTGCAGCAGATAAAAGCCGCGCTTCGTGCGGCTTTTATCCCTCCCTCTACTCCCTCCCTCACCAGGGAGGGAGGACTTTGCTGATGGCCGCACTCCGTGCGGCCACTCGTTAGCCGGTGCCGGCTGAGGGAATTGAACCCCCGACCAACGGTTTACAAAACCGCTGCTCTACCCCTGAGCTAAGCCGGCCTGGGTTTTGGCGCGCGTATTCTAACCGCGTGCCAGTGCCAGCAAGCCTTCGAGAACCAGCTGCGGACGCCAGTCCCAACCCGGGCCCAGCCGGGGCAGCAGACTCGGGGCGTCACCACCGGTGATGACGCGGATCTCGTCCGGGTCGCTGCCTTCGGTTCCCAGCGCATGCTCAATGACACCCTGGGCGCTGAAGAAGGCACCCTGTCGTATGGCCCCCTCGGTATCGCTGGCCAGGCGGTTGTCGTACGCGCGTACCGGAGTGGTCTGCGCTCGGCCGTTGATGAGCGACAACAGGTTGTGCTGCATGGAGGTCAGGCCCGGTGCAATCAGACCGCCCCGGTGGTGTCCGGTACGATCCACGCGGTCGAAGGTCAAGGCCGTGCCGGCACTGACGACACAAAAGGCTTTGCGCCAGCGGGCCCAGCAGGCCAACATGGCCAGCCAGCGGTCCACGCCCAGGCGCTGCGGTTCGGCGTAGGCGATGCGCAGGCCGTCCTGTTCCGCCTTTGTCTGCGCGACCTGCGGTGTGCAGCCCGTCAGTTGCCGCAGATCGCGTGTGAGCGCGGAGAGGTCCACGGTTCTGCACACACAGGAAACCCATACGGTCTTTACATCAGGCCAGACGTGTTCCCGCAAAATCGCGGCGGGTACGCCGTTATGGACGGCAACACCGGGATCCCGCAATGTTCGACCGTCGGACCGGGCCCATTTGAGTCGAGTGTTACCGATATCCAGCAGCAGAATCATGGAGCGCCTCTCAGGCTGACTTCGCCCGACAACAGGCGTTGTTGCCGGCCCGCGGTTTCCACCCGCAGGGCCCCGGTGTCGTCCACACCCTGCGCGATGGCGGTAAATGAATGGGTGCCGGTGTGAACCGTGACCGGCTTGCGATAAAGCATGTCCAGTTTCTGCCAGGCTTCGGCAAACGGGGTGAAGCCTTCCGCGACAAACCGGTCCAGCATGTGCACCCA
>JAKEEJ010000031.1 GCA_022616655.1 Nevskiales bacterium
AGCGTGGCCCAGCAGCTGGAGCGTCGCATCATGTTCCGCCGTGCCATGAAACGCGCGGTGACCAACACCATGCGTCTGGGCGGTGGCGGGATCAAGATCCAGGTGGGCGGGCGCCTCAACGGCGCGGAGATTGCGCGCGTGGAATGGTACCGCGAGGGTCGTGTGCCTTTGCATACCCTGCGGGCGTACATTGACTACGGTGTTGCGGAGGCCAAGACCACGTACGGCGTCATCGGCGTCAAAGTGTGGGTGTTCAGCGGTGAAGCGTTTGAGGTCGAGCCCAAAGACGAACCGTCTGCCGCCGACGTCGCGGCCTGAGAACCCCGGGAAACCACAGCCATGATGCAACCCAAACGAACCAAGTACCGCAAGCAGATGAAGGGCCGCAACCGTGGCCTGGCCTTGACCGGCAATCGCGTGAGCTTTGGGGAGTTCGGCATGAAGTCCACCGAGCTGGGTCGCATTACCGCGCGTCAGATTGAGGCGGCGCGGCGCGTGCTGAGTCGCGCATTGCAGCGGGGTGGCAAGGTCTGGATCCGTATTTTTCCGGACGTGCCGGTGACCAAGAAGCCGCTGGAAGTACGCATGGGTTCCGGCAAGGGCAACGTCGAGTACTGGGCGGCCAAGGTACAGCCCGGCCGGATGCTCTACGAACTGGAAGGCGTGACCGAGAGCGAAGCGCGCGAGGCCTTCCGTCTGGCCGGCGCCAAGCTGCCGGTCAAGCACGCCTTCGTCAAGCGAACGGTCATGTGACCGCGAAGACCTGAGGCGAGAAAGACATGAAAAGCACGGATTATCTGAAGCTGCTGCGTGCGAAAACCCCGCAGCAGCTGAGCGAAGAGCTGGCGACCCTGCGCCAGGAACGGTTCAACGTGCACCTGCAGCAGGTGACCGGGCGCCTGAACAAGCCCCACCGGGTGGGCGAGGTACGCGCCAGAATCGCGCGGGTACAGACCGTTCTCAAGCAGCAGGAAAAATCGTCATGAACAAGCCAACGTCCCCTGAAGCCGCGCACCCGCACGTCGTGATCGGCCGGGTGGTCAGCAACCGCATGCAGAAAACCATTGTGGTCAGCATTGAGCGCCAGTGGCAGCATCCGAAATACGGGAAAATCCTGCGTCGCTCCACGCGGATTTCCGCGCACGATGAGCAGAACGAATGTGCGGTGGGCGACCGGGTGTCCCTCCGGGAATGCCGCCCGCGGTCGGCCACCAAACACTGGACGCTGGTGAAGGTGCTGGAGAAAGCGCCGGCCCCGGTCGCCGAGGCGGCGGTCTAACATGATCCAGCAGGAAAGCTATCTGGTGGCGGCCGACAACAGCGGTGCGCGGGTGGTGCAGGTGATCCGCGTTGCGGGCGCCACGCACCGCCGGTATGCCCACGTGGGTGACGTCATCAAGGTGACCATCAAGGATGCCATTCCGCGCAGCAAGGTCAAGAAGGGCGAGGTGCACAATGCGGTGGTGGTGCGTACCCGGTTCCCGGTCCGGCGCAATGACGGCTCGGCCATCCGGTTCGACTCCAACGCCGCGGTGCTCATTGACGCCAAACTGGAGCCCATCGGCACTCGCATCTTCGGCCCGGTGACGCGCGAACTGCGCGAGCGTTTCATGAAGATCGTGTCGCTGGCACCGGAAGTCATCTGAAGACGGATTTGAAATCGCCATGAACAAGATCAGAAAAGGTGACGAAGTGGTCGTTGTCGTCGGCAGGGACCGGGACCGGCGGGGATCGGTGACGCGGGTGTTCGCCAACGGCACGGTGTTGGTGACCGGCGTCAACGTGGTCAAAAAACACCAGAAGCCCAATCCGAACGCGGGCGTCGCGGGCGGTATCGTCGAGAAAGAGATGCCGATTCAGCGGTCCAACCTGCGCCTGTGGAATCCGGATGCGAAAAAGGGCGAGCGGGTCGGGTTCAAATTCATCGGAGAGGGCGCCGCGCGAAAGAAGGTGCGCGTATTCAGGTCCGGCGGCGAAGTCGTGGACCGGTAGACGGGGACATTCCGAACAACAGCCATGGCCACTTTACAGAAATATTTCCGCGAACGGGTCACGCCGGCGTTGCAGAAGCAATTCCAGTGTGGCGCGATGGCGGTACCACGGATTACAAAAATCACGCTCAACATGGGCGTGGGCGAAGCGACCGGCGACAAAAAGATCATGGAGCACGCCGTGTCCGACATGACCGCCATCGCCGGCCAGAAACCGGTGGTGACCCGGTCGCGCATCGCCATTTCAGGATTCAAAGTCCGCGAAAACTATCCGGTCGGCGTCACGGTCACGCTGCGCCGCGAGCGCATGTACGAGTTCCTGGAGCGTCTGATTTCCATTGCGCTGCCGCGCATCCGCGATTTCCGCGGCATTCCGGCGCGCGGCTTCGACGGTCGGGGCAACTTCAACTTCGGCATCAATGAGCAGATCATTTTCCCGGAAATCGAGTTCGACAAGGTCGACGCGATCCGGGGCATGAACATCAGCATCACCACCACGGCGAAGACCGACGCACAGGGCAAGGCCCTGCTCGAAGCCTTCCGTTTTCCGTTTCGTAAATAGCCGCCCCGTTCGAGACCGCACCATGGCCAAAATGAACATGAAAAACCGCGAGCTGAAGCGGATCCGTCTGACGGCAAAGTTCGCCCGGAAACGGGCAGAGCTCAAGGACATCATCCGCCGCCCGGAGTCCACGCCGGAGGCGAGGTTCGCAGCGGTGGAAGCCCTGCAGAAGCTGCCGCGCGATTCGTCCCGCAGCCGTATTCGCAATCGCTGTCAAATCACCGGCCGCTCCCGCGGGGTTTACAGGAAGTTCGGATTGTCGCGCCACAAGCTGCGCGAGGCCGCCACGCGCGGTGAAGTGCCCGGCCTGACCAAGGCCAGCTGGTAGGAGCGGACGCTATGACGATCAACGATCCCATTGCCGATTTCCTGACGCGCATCCGCAACGGTCAGATGGCGCGCAAGCGCACCGTTACCGCGCCGGCCTCGACCGTGAAGGCGGCCATTGCGGCCGTGCTGAAGGACGAGGGGTATATCGCCGACTACAGCGTGACTCCGGAAGGTGAGAAAGGCGTAAAGAAAAACCTCACGCTCACCCTGAAGTATTACCAGGGCAAGCCGGTCATCGAGCGGCTCGAGCGCATCAGCACGCCGTCTCTGCGGATCTATAAGGGAAAGAGTGCCGTGCCCAAGGTGCTCGGGGGACTGGGTGTGGCGATTCTGTCCACGCCAGCCGGCGTGGTGTCGGATCGCAAGGCACGCGCAGCCGGCATCGGCGGCGAAGTGCTGTGCGTGGTGTCCTGACATGTCGCGAGTCGCACGACGGTCCCTGACGCTGCCCAAGGGCGTAGAACTGAAGATTACGGGTAGTACCGTGACCGTGAAAGGCGCCAAAGCGTCTCTCACGCTCGAGCTGCCGTCGTCCATCACGGTGGATGTCAAGGAAACGCAGGTGAACATCGCCGCAGATTCGATCAAGGTCGCGCCGGCCGTGGCCGGATCGGTGCGCGCCCATCTGGGCAACATGATCCAGGGCGTTACGGAGGGTTACCAGAAGAAGCTGAGTCTGGTCGGTGTCGGTTACCGTGCCCAGGCGCAGGGCCGGAAATTGAATCTGGCTCTGGGTTTCTCGCACCCGGTGGACTACCCGATTCCGGACGGCATCACGGTGGAAACGCCGAGCCAGACCGAAATCGTCATCAAAGGGCCCAGCAAGCAGCGGGTCGGCCAGGTGGCCGCCGAGATCCGCGGGTTCCGCCCGCCCGAGCCGTACAAGGGCAAGGGTGTGCGCTACCTGGGCGAGCGTATTGTCCTCAAAGAGGCGAAAAAGAAATGAGTTTCGCGCAAAGACGCAGAGGTGAAAAGAAAGACCGCAAAGAAGGCGGCTATATTTTCTTTGCGTCTTTGCGTGAAATTCTTTTTTGAGACAGCACCATGAACGGAAAGAAAGTCAACCGCCTGCGCCGTGCCAAGCGTACGCGGATCAAGCTCCGCGAGCTCGGCGCGCACCGCCTGTGCGTGTTGCGCACGGGACAGCACATCTACGCGCAGATCATCGCGCCCGATGCCGGACGCACTCTGGTGACCGCCTCCACGCTGGAGAAGGCGCTGGCCCAGGGACTTAAAAGCACCGGCAACGTCGCCGCCGCCCAGCGCGTGGGCGAGGAGATCGCCAAACGTGCCAGGAGCAAGGGCATCACCAAGGTCGCGTTTGATCGTTCCGGATTCAAATATCACGGTCGGATCAAGGCGCTGGCCGACGCTGCCCGGCAGGGCGGTCTGGAGTTCTAGGTTCTGGGGAATTCATTCTTATGGCCAATCCGCGTTACAACTACGAAGACTCGCCCCAGGGCGGCGATTTCAAGGAAAAGCTGGTTTCCGTCAAGCGTGTCACCAAGGTGGTCAAGGGTGGCAAGCAGATGGGGTTCACGGCGCTGACGGTGGTCGGCGACGGTGCGGGGCGCGTGGGTTTCGGCTACGGCAAGGCGCGCGAAGTGCCCAGCGCCATCGCCAAGGCGATGGAACAGGCGCGCAAGAACATGGTTGAAGTGGCCCTGAAGGGGCTGACCCTGCAGCACGAGATCTGGGGCGAACACGGCGCCACGCGTGTGTTCATGCGCCCGGCCTCGGACGGCACCGGAGTGATCGCCGGTGGCGCGATGCGGGCGGTGTTTGAAGTGGCCGGTGTGCAAAACGTATTGGCCAAGTCGTTCGGTTCACGCAATCCGATCAACGTGGTGCGCGCGACCATGGACGGGTTGAAACGCATGCAGGTGCCGTCGTACATCGCGGCCAAGCGCGGCAAGACGCTTGAAGAGCTGACGGGTTGAGCCATGACGACCAGAACCGGTGGAGCTAAAACGCTGCGGCTCACTCTGCTCAAGAGTCCCCATGGACAGTTGCACATGCACCGCAACAACCTGCGGGGCCTCGGGTTGCGCCGTCGTCATCAGACCGTGGAGCGCGTGGCGACGCCCGCCGTGCTGGGCATGGTCTGCGAATCGTCCTTCATGCTGAAGGTGGAACAAATATCGTGAGAGGTGAGACGTGAGAAGTGAGGCGAGGAACATCCTTCCTTGTTTGCGTTTCACGGTTCACGGTTCACGTCTCACTCGAGAATGAACATGAGCATGCTGAACAAACTGAGCCCCGCAACAGGTGCAAAGACCGCCCGCAAGAGAGTGGGCCGCGGCATTGGCTCGGGCCTCGGCAAGACCGCTGGCCGTGGACACAAGGGTCAGCGGGCCCGTGCCGGCGGGTACCACAAGGTTGGTTTTGAAGGCGGTCAGATGCCGATCCAGAGGCGCCTGCCAAAGCGCGGGTTTACCTCTCCGCTCAAGGGACTGACCGCCGAGGTGCGTCTGTCCGATCTGCAGAAAATGAAGGAATCCGACATTGACCTGGCCACCCTCAGGGCGGCGGGTGTGGTGCCGGCACAGACGCTGAACGCCAAACTGATCAAATCCGGCGAGTTGTCGCGCAAGGTTGTACTCAGGGGCATTCTGGTTTCAAAAGGTGCCCGCGAGGCTGTCACCGCGGCCGGCGGATCGATTGCGGAGTGACGATGCTTTCCCTGCCTCCTGCCCTCACCCCGCCACCGGCTCCGCCGGCGGCCCTCCCCTCTCCCGCGCTGCGGGAGAGGGACAGTAGCGTCGCTGCGCGACATTCACGTTAATGAACCGTCCTGCCGCCGCGATGATGCCGGACCTCAGCAAACTGGGGGAGGTCAAAAGCCGCCTCTGGTTTCTGCTGGGTGCGCTGGTGGTATTCCGCATCGGCACCTTTATCCCGGTGCCCGGCGTGAATCCGGCCCAGTTGCAGGACCTGTTCGACCAGAGTCGCGGCACGATCCTCGACATCTTCAACATGTTTTCCGGTGGCGCGCTGGAGCGGCTTTCCATCTTTGCGTTGGGCGTGATGCCGTACATTTCTGCCAGCATCATTGTCCAGCTGCTGGCCGCCGTGGTTCCCCAGCTGAAGGAGATCAAGAAGGAAGGCGAGGCCGGTCGGCGGCGCCTGACGCGGTACACCCGCTACGGCACCCTGGGTTTGTCCATTTTCCAGTCGTTGGGCGCGGCCATTGCCCTGCAGAACAGCGGCGTCGCCATCAATCCCGGTCCGGGATTTCTGTTCACCACCATGGTGTCACTGATCACCGGCACGCTGTTCCTGATGTGGCTGGGTGAACAGATCACGGAGCGGGGCGTGGGCAACGGCATTTCCATGCTGATTTTTGCCGGCATTGTCGCCGGTCTGCCGCCGGCGCTCGGCGCGACGGCCCAGCTGGCGAGCCAGGGCGAGATCAACGGTTTCCAGGTGCTGATCGTTCTGGCCGGCGTGGCGTTGATCACCTGGGCGGTGGTGTTCGTGGAGCGCGCACAGCGTCGCATTCCGGTGCAGCATGCGCGCCGGCAGCAAGGCATGGGATTTGCCGCACAGACGGCTCACCTGCCGTTGAAACTCAACATGTCCGGCGTGATTCCACCCATATTTGCCAGCTCGATCATTCTATTCCCGGCTTCGCTGGCCCATTTTTTTGGTGACGAGGGCGGTGGCAGCATCCTGCGACACCTCGCCGCGCTGTTGTCGCCGGGTGAAGTGCTCTACACGATCCTGTATGCGTTTCTGATCATCTTCTTCTGTTTCTTCTACACGGCGCTGGTGTTCGATTCGCGAGAAACGGCTGAGAATCTGAAGAAATCCGGCGCCTTCATTCCGGGAATCCGTCCCGGACAGCAGACGGGCGAGTACATTGACCTCGTCCTGACGCGCCTGACCGTGGCCGGCGCCGCGTACATCACGCTGGTGTGTCTGGTGCCCGAGATTTTCATTACCGCCTGGAACGTGCCGTTTGCCTTCGGCGGGACCTCGTTGCTGATTACGGTCGTGGTGGTGATGGATTTCATAGCGCAGTTGCAGGCGCACCTGATGAGCCACCAGTACGAGGGCCTGTTGAAGAAAGCCAATTTGAAAACCCTGGGGAGCTCCGGGGCCATCCGCTGAGATTTAAGGGATTCAACGATGAAAGTCCGTACGTCCGTCAAGAAGATGTGCCGCAATTGTAAAATCGTCCGCCGCAAAGGCGTGGTGCGTGTGTTATGCACGGATGCCCGCCACAAGCAGCGGCAGGGATGAGCCCCCCATTCGCCTTGAAAAAACAGATGCTTACGCGTAGACTACGCGGCTTTTCCGCGCTCCCGCCCGGGAGTTTTCCAAGAGGTTGTCATGGCCCGTATTGCCGGCGTTAACGTTCCTGCGAACAAGCACGCGTGGGTCGCGCTGCGCGCGATTTACGGCATCGGCGTCAGCCGCGCCCGCGCCATCTGTGCGGCGGCCGGCGTGAAGCCGGACGTGCAGGTCAAAACGCTCACCGAGGGTGAGCTCGACAAGCTGCGTGCCGAGGTGGCCAAGTTTGCGGTCGAGGGTGATTTACGCCGTGAAGTTTCGCTGAACATCAAGCGTCTGGTGGATCTGAATTGTTACCGCGGCACGCGCCACCGCCGCGGGTTGCCGGTGCGGGGCCAGCGCACCCGTACCAATGCTCGCACCCGCAAGGGACCGCGCCGCGCCATCCGCAAGGCCACAACCGTTTCAACTCCCGCGTGATCTCAAATCCGACATGAGCACCCCTAACCCCACCGCGCCGGCCGCGCCCGCCAAGCGCAAGAAAGCCAGCAAGAACGTAAGCGACGCCGTCGCCCACGTCCACGCCTCGTTCAACAACACCATCGTCCTGATTGCCGACCGACAGGGCAATACCCTGGCCTGGGCC
>JAKEEJ010000185.1 GCA_022616655.1 Nevskiales bacterium
GATCGCCCGGCGCTTGGCGCGTCTCGCCCGATCGCCGTTTCTGAAAGTGGAGGCCACCAAGTTCACCGAGGTGGGGTACGTCGGCAAGGACGTGGACGCCATCATCCGCGACCTGGCCGACGTGGCCGTCAAACAGGTGCGTGAAGCGGCCACCGCGCGCGTGCGGGCCAAGGCCGAGCTGGCCGGCGAAGAGCGCATTCTCGACGTGCTGGTGCCGTCGCCCCGGGATTTCGGCGAGCCCTCACCGCAGCGCCAGTCCGAGACCAGTGCCGCGCGGCAAGTGTTCCGCAAGCAGTTGCGCGAGGGCAAGCTCGACGACAAAGAAATCGAGATCAAGCTCCAGGCGCCCATTGCGCGCATGGAGATCATGGGTCCGCCGGGCATGGAGGAAATGACCGGTCAATTGCAGTCGTTGTTTCAGAACCTGGGCGCGGGCAAACCGCACACCCGCAAGATGAAGGTCAAGGAGGCCTATCGGCAACTGACCGACGAGGAAGCGGCCAAGCTGGTGGACGAAGAGGCGATTCGCGCCGGCGCGATCCGCAACGTCGAGGAGAACGGGATCGTCTTCATTGATGAGATTGACAAGGTCTGCCGGCACGGAGAGGTCGTGGGTGCGGACGTGTCGCGCGAAGGCGTGCAGCGCGATCTGCTGCCACTGGTGGAGGGCAGCACCGTGTCCACGAAATACGGGGCGGTCAGGACCGATCACATCCTGTTCATCGCCTCGGGCGCCTTCCACATGGCCAAACCCTCGGACCTGATTCCCGAGCTGCAGGGACGCCTGCCCATCCGCGTGGAGCTGAGCGCGCTCACGACCGGCGATTTCGTGCGGATTCTGACCGAGCCCAGCTACTCGCTGACCGAGCAGTACCGGGCGTTGCTGAAAACCGAAGGTGTAGAGGTGCAGTTCACGCCCGAGGGCGTTAGGCGCCTGGCCGAGATGGCCGCGCAGGTGAACGAGCGTACCGAAAACATCGGCGCACGTCGCCTGCACACGGTCATGGAGCGGTTGATGGAAGACGTGGCGTTCGACGCACCGGACCGGACCGGCGGGTCGCTGACCGTTGACGCCACCTACGTGGACGCCAAACTCAAGAAATTGGCCGGCGACGAAGACTTGTCCCGATACATTCTCTGATGCGCCCCTCACCCCAGCCCTCTCCCCGCTATCGCGGGGAGAGGGAGAATCGCGTGTATCTCTTCCTTCCGCTGCGGCGGGTAGGGGAGTCGCCTGTGTCCCCTCTCCCCACTTCGTGGGGAGAGGGTTAGGGTGAGGGGCGGATGAAGGGTATGAAAGCACCTACGTTAATCAAACTCCACCGCAAATCCCGCGTGCTCGAAATCGGCTACGTCGACGGAACGCAGTACCGTCTGTCCTGCGAGTATCTCCGTGTGTATTCACCCTCTGCGGAAGTGCGCGGGCATGGCGGCGGCGAACCGCTGCTGGTGCCCGGCAAGCGGCAGGTGAACATCGAGACCGTCGAGCCGGTCGGCCAGTACGCCGTGCGACTGCGTTTCGATGACGGCCATGACACCGGTCTGTATTCCTGGGATGTGTTCGAAGACCTGGGTAAAAACCACGAGGCCTATTGGGCACGTTACCTGGAACGCCTGGCGCAGCACGGGCTGTCGCGGGATTCCGACGTGACCAAGCTGTCGGCGCTGCCGAGAAAATGGCGGCCGCCGACGGGCTGAGCCTTCTTCCACTTTCGGTCCCCGGACATTTGACGGCGCGGGGCGCGCCCTTCAGGCTTGCGTGCCCGGCTCCGAGCAAGATGAGATCTGTTGCATGAGCAGTACGGAAAAACCCGGATACACCGATTTCGGCTACGAGCGGATCCCCGCGCACGAAAAAGCGCCGCGCGTGGGAAAAGTGTTTTCGTCGGTCGCGCGCCGCTACGACCTGATGAACGATCTGATGTCGCTGGGGATCCACCGGTTGTGGAAGCGTTTTGTCATCCGTCTGGCGGCGGTACATCCCGGCGAGCGCGTGCTGGACCTGGCGGGAGGCACCGGCGATCTGGCCGCCGTTTTTGCGAAGCAGACCGGCCCGGATGGAATGACGGTATTGTCCGACATCAACGCCTCCATGCTGGAACAGGCCCGCACCCGCCTCACGGACCGCGGCGTGACTCACGTGCCTCTGGTGCAGGGCAACGCCGAGTGCCTGCCGTTCGCCGGGAGTACGTTCGACTGCATCACCATCAGTTTCGGTTTGCGCAACGTGACTGATCAGAACGCGGCGCTGAAATCCATGCTGCGGATACTCAAGCCTGGAGGCCGGCTGCTGATTCTGGAATTCTCCAAACCCGTGTACCCCGCGCTGTCGAAGGTCTACGACCGGTATTCCTTCAAAGTGCTGCCGTGGCTGGGTCGGCGGGTGGCCCAGGACGAAGCGGCGTACCGGTACCTGGCCGAATCCATCCGACGGCATCCGGACCAGCAAACCCTCAAGGGTATGATGGAAACCAATGGGTTCGGGCGCTGCCAGGTGTATAACCTCAGTGGTGGGATTGTCGCCGTGCACCGCGGGTACCGACTATGAAAACAAATACGTTCCGCCCACTTGGGCGGGCTACTTTTCTTGTGCCGACAAGAAAAGTAGCCAAAAGAAGCGGCCCCGACGGCAC
>JAKEEJ010000186.1 GCA_022616655.1 Nevskiales bacterium
AGTCTGGCGCGTTTCTGGGAAGCAACGCAGCGATCGGATAATTGTTAACAGGCCCTAAGACAACGTCTTTACAAGGCCTGGGCCATCGTCAGCCCTGCACCACCAACGACGCTCGCGCGTAGCGCCTCGAACCAACCTGAAGCAGATAGGTCGCCCCGGGCTTGAGCCGGAGTGCGCGGTCGGTGACGCGGTGTTGATCCACGCGTACCGCGTTCTGCTCAATCTGCCGATTGGCGTCGGAGGTGGAGGGACATAGCCCGGTTTCTTTCAACACCCGGGCCAATAAGAGGCCCTCGGGAGGTGAGGCCATCCGTACCTCCGGAATGTCGGCCGGCAATTCTCCGCGTGAAAACTGCGAGAGGAACGCGGTTCTGGCATCGGCACCGGCCTGCGCGCCGTGGAAGCGGGCCACCAGTTCCACACCGAGTTCCATCTTGACGTCGCGCAGATTGACTCCCTGCTCCACCGATTTTTTCAGGCCTGCAATCTCGGCCAGGGGCCGGAAGGACAGCAACTCGAAGTAGCGCCACATGAGCGTGTCGGAGACGGACATGAGCTTGCCGAACACGTCGCGGGGCGGTTCGCTGATGCCGATAAAATTGCCGAGCGATTTGGACATCTTCTGCACGCCGTCCAGTCCTTCGAGGATCGGCACGGTCATGATGCACTGCGGTTTCTGGCCGTACGCCTGTTGCAAAGCGCGGCCGACGAGCAGGTTGAACTTCTGATCGGTACCGCCCAGCTCGACGTCAGCCTTCAGGGCAACGGAGTCGTATCCCTGCAACAAGGGGTACAACAGTTCATGGACCGCGATCGGTCGGCCCTCTTTGTAACGCGTGCTGAAATCGTCGCGTTCCAGCAGGCGTGCCACCGTGTACTGGGCCGCCAGACGAACGAGGCCTTCCGCCCCCAGTGGCGACAGCCATTTCGAATTGAATTCGATCCGCGTCTTCTCCGGATCGAGAATTTTGAAGACCTGGGTTTCGTAAGTTTTCGCGTTCTCCAGAACCTCCTCGCGTGTCAACGGCGGGCGCGTTTCGTTCTTGCCCGTGGGATCGCCGATCATCCCCGTGAAATCGCCAATCAGAAACACCACGTCGTGCCCCCGTTCCTGGAAAGCCCGCAGCCGGTTGATCAACAGGGTGTGCCCCAGATGTAAATCACGGGCCGTGGGGTCGAAACCGGCCTTGATCACCAGCTTGCGCCCCTCTTTTTCGGCACTGGCAAGTCGCTGGCGGAATTCGGCCTGCGGCAGAATTTCTTCTGTGCCGCGTTCGAGTTCGGCGACCGCATCGCTGCGCGTCATATCAATGTCCGCCGGTCGGACACACGACAATGAAGTTCATCTGATCTCCCAGCTTGAAGCGCGAACCGCTTGCGAAATAAGGAGTTTTGTGTTTCCCTGCCAGTGGCTCCAAGCCGCTCTATCTCGGGGACAGGAATGCATTTGGATTATAGCCCAGCAGAAACGGCCGCCCGGCCCGGGGCCCGTCGTGCATTTCTGATGGCCACGCTGGTACTGGTGCTGGTGGGCAATCTGATGAGTCGTGAAGGCTCGGCCATGCGCCCGGATCCCATCGGCACTGCGTCAGTTGCGGCACACCCGGTCACCGCCAACGTTGAAATGCTGCCGTTACCCGCCAACCCCTGGGTCACGGTCACGGTTCAATCCGGCGATACGCTCTCCAGCATTTTCGATGCCCAGGGTCTTCCGATCATGGATTGGGTGCAGATCATCAAACTGGGGGGAGATGCGCATCGGCTCAAGATGCTGAAAGCCGGCGAGAAACTGCAGCTGCGCAAGAGTACTGGGGGGCTGCAAGAACTCACCTACGCGCTGGACGAAGCGCGGACCCTGCAGATCAGCCGTACCGGTGAGACCTTCGAGACGATTACCCTGGCTGCAGAAATCGAACGGCGCCCGACCTACGCCACCGGCGTGATCAACACGTCCCCCTGGGAGGCGGGAATTGAAGCCGGCCTGCCCGAATCGCTGATTATCGAGATGGCGGACCTCTTCGGATACGACATTGACTTCGGCCAGGACCTGCGGGTGGGCGACCGCTTTACGGTGATCTACGACGAGCTCTACAAGAACGGCGAAAAGCTGCGCGCCGGCGACATCCTGGCCGCTGAATTCGTCAACCAGGGCACTACTGTGCGCACGGTGCGTTACACCGACCCGCAGGGTCATGCCGGCTACTACACACCGGATGGACAGTCCCTGCGCAAGGCGTTCATCCGTACGCCGCTGGACGTGTTCCGCATCAGCTCAAACTTCAGCACCGGACGCCGCCACCCGGTGTTGAACCGCATCCGGGCCCATCTGGGCACCGATTACGCCGCCCCCACGGGTACGCCCGTGAAAGCCACCGGCGATGGCCGCATCACTTTTATCGGCTCGAAAGGCGGGTACGGTCGCGCCATCGTGATCAAGCACGGTGCCTCTTACGAGACGCTTTACGGCCATCTGTCGCGCTTTCGCTCCGGTCTCAGCCAGGGCAGTCGGGTACAGCAGGGCCAGGTGATCGGCTACGTCGGCAGTACCGGCCTGGCCACCGGTCCACACCTGCACTACGAATTCCGTGTCAACGGCGTGCACCGCGACCCGCGCAAGGTGGCGCTGCCGCGTGCTACGCCTTTGCCGCGCCAGCACCTCGCGCACTTCCGCGCCACATCCGAACCGCTGCTTGCCCAGCTCAACGTAATCCATCGCACACGGATTGCCCAAGCTCCGTAATGGGTGTGCGGATGCGGCATGACCCATCGCACACGCTGCCCTCCGTGAAAACCGGGCTCTATCTCGGCCTCATGTCCGGCACCAGCCAGAATGGTGTGGATGCCGCCGTGGTGGCATTTGACAGAGCCCGATTCGACGGCCTGGTGGCCACCCACACGGTCCGTTACCCGCCCGCATTGCGAAGACGGTTGCTCAAACTGGCCGGGGACGCGCACACCCTCGCCCTGCACGATTACTGTGAACTGGACCTGGCGGTGGCACGGGTGTTTGTTCGCGCGGCTCTGGGCGCGCTGAAGAAGGGCCATATCTCCCCGCACCGGATTACGGCGATCGGCAGCCACGGTCAGACTGTGTTTCATGCGGCAAGGAGCCGCGGTCGCGGCAGCCTGCAATTGGGCGATCCGAACGTCATCGCCGCGCAAACCGGAATCACCACGGTCGCCGATTTTCGACGCAAGGATCTGGCACTGGGCGGGCACGGCGCGCCGCTGGTACCGGCCTTCCATTACGAGCTGTTTGCTGCAACGCGAGAAGCGCGGGCCGTGATCAATATCGGCGGCATCGCCAACCTCACGGTGCTACCGAACCGACGCCTGGATCGGGTCACCGGATTCGACACCGGTCCGGGCAATGCACTGATGGACGAATGGAGCCTGCGCCACCGGCAGCGCGTCTACGATGCCGGAGGACGCTGGGCCGCCTCGGGGCATGCGGACCATAAATTGCTGGACGCTCTGTTGAGCGATCCCTACTTCCGTCAGATTCCGCCCAAAAGCACCGGCCGTGGATACTTCAATCTGTGCTGGGCACAACAGCGCTATCCGGCGCTGACCCGGCTGCCCGCCGAAGTGGTGCAAAACACCTTCGCCGAGCTTACGGCACGGTCCATCGCTGATGCCGTCGAACGTTACGCGCGGCAGGCAGCGCGCCTCCTGGTGTGTGGCGGTGGTGTACGCAACCGTTTTCTCATGCAGCAACTGCAGACACGGCTGCCGTCACGATCGATTGAACTCACCGACGCGTACGGACTGACCGCACAATGGGTGGAAGCCGCCGCCTTTGCCTGGCTGGCCCTGCGCACAATGAAGGGCCTGCCCGGCAATGTACCGACCGTCACCGGAGCACGCCGAGCAGCGGTGTTGGGCGGAATTTACAAAAGCTAAAACGTTTCGCGCAAAGACGCAGAGAACGCAAAGGGCGCAGAGAACAAACCGGCAAGATAACTACAGGAATTCTTTGCAGCCTTTCTTCACCCCTTTGCGCCTTTGCGCGAGGATCTTTTTTCTTGCCAGGCGCTACACCGAGAAGGAGTTGCCGCAACCGCAGGTGGTGGTGGCGTTGGGATTCCGGATCACAAACTGGGCGCCCTCGACTCCGTCCTTGTAGTCGATCTCGGCACCTTGCAGATATTGGAAGCTGACCGGGTCCACCAGCAGGGTGACACCGGCTTTGTCCACACGGGTATCGCCTTCCTCCTGGTGTTCGTCGAAGGTGAATCCGTACTGGAACCCCGAACATCCGCCACCGGTCACAAACACCCGCAGCTTGAGATTCGGGTTGTCCTCTCCGCTCAGCAATTCCCGCACCTTGCCCGCTGCGGCATCGCTGAACAACAGCAGGGAATTTCCAGTGGAAGGCTGAAGCACTTCGGATGCAGTAGACATGTCTTTATCTAAACCTTGAACCGACCCTCGGCCTCAGCAACCGCCTCCATCAACGGCTCGTTCACGGGATGCTGGTGCGTGAGCGCCGCGATGGCATCGTCACCCTGGTGCATCATCTGTCCATTGATCTTGGCGCCACCGGTCATTTCAATGCTGCCGTAATAAACATTGCCCGTCACACGGGCCTTGGCGCCCAGCGCGATGTGCTCGCTGGCGCGCAGATCGCCGCTGACCTGCCCGTTGAGCACCACGCTGGGGGCACACACATCACCCTCGATGACGCCCGACTCACTGACCGAGAGAGTGGCGTTCTTCTCGGACAGAGCCAGCACCTTGCCGACCACCTTGCCGTCGAGATGGAGACCGCCGAAGAACCGCACGTCGCCATGAATCTCGGTCTGACGCCCGATCAACGTGTCCACCGCCTGAACCCCCGGCTTGGTGGAGTTTCCCCAGAAATTCTTAGCCATACCTGCTCCTTGACGCCTGAGCGCGGGCGCTCACGTTCCCTGTATCTTAGACCACTCGTAACCGTCTTCAATTTTCGGCGCCGTGCCGCCCCTGGGCAATACGGTAACCACGGCGCGCAGGGGCCGGAAACCGTCCGGCAGGCGGAACTCGCCGCCGAATTCCTCAAAATACTTGAACGAAAACTGCAACTCCCGCTCACCCGTGAGCATCAGTTCGGATAAACGGCGGGTTTGCGTCTTTCCGAATTGCAACCCCTCCAAGGTCACCTCAACATGCCCGGCGGTGCGGCGGTCATGACGTACAGACTGGATCAACACCAGGCCGTAACGGAATACCTCCGGCGTGGCGGTCGGGTACACCCTGAATTCGTAAATCCGGACACCGGCACGGGAATCTTCGGGCGAAACGATGCCGCGATAAAACGCCACTTGTTCCTGCAGGTCGGCGACTTCGTCCTGCAAAGCCGTCAGCGAAGCCTGCACCGTGCCACAGGCCTGCCGGTCAATCTCCTGGGAACGCTGTTGATAGACAATCTGATCCTTGAGCGATGCGATCTGCTCACTGGATTCGCGCAGTTTTCCGGTCAGCACGCGGCGCTCGTCGAGCAACCGATCACGCTCGGCCTGGGCGCGTGCAAAA
>JAKEEJ010000032.1 GCA_022616655.1 Nevskiales bacterium
ACTGCGCGTGGCGCCCCGTCCAGCGAGAAAAAAACCCCGGACAGAATCATCATCGGCCAGGACGCCAGGTTCAGCAGGCCGCCGGCCAGTTCCTCGCTGCTCACGCGCGCCGCGACCACCAGGCCCATCGCAATCATGCACACGGCGCCCAGAAGCGTGACCAGAAACAAGTCCAGATACGAACCTTCCATGCGGAAGTGCAGCAACAGATGCGTACCGGCGAAACACGCAATGGTAATCGCCAGAATCAGCGCCAGACGCGACAGCAGTTGAGCGCCGATGAACTCAAACGCCGTCAGCGGCGTGGCATTGAGGCGCTTGAGATAGCCGGACTTGCGGTAGCGCACGATGACGTAGCCGAGGCCGAACAGGCAGGAGAACATCATGTTCATGCCCAGCAGACCCGGCAGCACCCAGTCCACGTAGCGGATGGGGGCGCCGCTGGCGATCTGGCGCTGCAGCGACGGCCCGCTGCCGCGCAGCATCAGTTCCAGCGTGTCGCCCTTGGCCGATTCTTCGTTGATCCAGTAGCGTCCGGGTGGCGTGCGCAGGTCCAGCACCATGTCCACGCGATGACGCTGCACCTTGGCAATCGCGGCGTCGAGATCGGTCTCCCGGTAAAACTGCACGTGTTCCGTGGCCAGAAACGGATGCAGTGCCGCGGACAGCGGCGCGTCCGCGAACGCCGCCACCTTGAACAGCGGCTGGCCGGGCCCCGAGAAAATCACGGCCAGCCCGGCCACCATGAGCACCGGAAACGCCACGTTCCATCCCAGCGCGGAACGGTCGCGCAAAAACTCCAGGCTGCGCGCCCAGGTCATGGCGACAAGGCGGGACCGCGAAATCATGTGCGCAGCTCCCGGCCGGTCAGCTCCAGAAACAGATCTTCCAGGGTGCGCGGCCTGACCCGGAGCTGGGCCAGGGAGACGCCGGCCTCGAGCAACTGGGTGACCGTCGTATTGACGTCCGCACTCAGAATTTCTGCCGCGTCGCCACGTCGCAGCACGGCAAACGGCCAGGCCTCGCGGCCGTTGAGCGCCGCGTACGGCAGCTCCAGCACCACGTCGTTGTAGTGCTGGGCCAGCAGACGCTGCGGCAGGCCGCGGGCGATGACGTGACCGTGGTCCAGGATGGCGATGTCGTCGCACAACGCATAGGCCTCTTCCATGTAGTGCGTGGTCAGAACGACGGTTTTGCCGTGCGACTTGATCTCGCGCACCAGCGCCCAGAAATTACGGCGGGCCTGCGGATCCAGACCGGTGGTCGGCTCGTCCAGAAACAGCAGCTCCGGATCGTTGACCAGCGCCAGGGCCAGCAGCACGCGCTGCCTCTGGCCGCCGGACAGTTTGCGTGTGTCACGGTCGAGGAATCCCTCCAGCCGACAACGCGCGATGATGTCCGGAAGGGGCGCCCGCTTGCGGTACAGTGCCGAGAAGAAATTGAGATTCTCCCGCACCGTCAGAAAGTCCTGCAGCGCCGTGTGCTGGAACTGAATGCCGATGCGCTGCCGGTAATCTCCGTCCAGCGGCCGGCCGCGGAAGCGGATCGTGCCGGAGGTGGGCTGCAGGAGGCCTTCCAGCATCTCCACCGTGGTGGACTTGCCGGCGCCGTTGGGTCCGAGCAAACCAAAGCAGCTGCCTTCGATGACTTCGAGGCTGACGCCGTCCACCGCCTTGACGTTGGAGTAGTGCTTGACGAGGTTGCGAACGTCCAGAATCACGGCCATGCGCGCAGCTTAGCGCAGCGTCGCGGTCCACTGGCACCGACGCGAAGAATAGAACCGGTTTCATAACCCCCTCACGAGTGGCGTTGCAGCCCTGCATAAATGCGCCCTCCCGGAGCGGGCCAAT
Organism: Nevskiales bacterium; assembly: GCA_022616655.1. Taxonomy (GTDB): domain Bacteria; phylum Pseudomonadota; class Gammaproteobacteria; order Nevskiales; family Nevskiaceae; genus JACPFV01. The sequence goes on from JAKEEJ010000032.1 coordinate 1,851, forward strand.
GGGCGTTCCGTGAAAATCCGTAGCTTGTCCACCACCAGACCACACAGATTCTGAACGCGTCGTTAAGTGCCGTAACTCACGGAGCACAACACGCCAGAGGAGCGAAAAAATATGATGTTACCTGTTGAATACAGATAAATTTTATTAACTTTTTCGGGAATCCGTCGGCACGTTTCCGTTTACACCACTCTTCACTGCCACGCCCTACGCGGGTCCCGTATTCCGGGCGGCTTGTGTGTGCAGTGCACATATCGTATATACCGACGCACACATGGGTTTATGGAGGAGACCATGAGCACCCATAAAAATAAGATCGGCAGTACGGCAGCACCCCGGGTCCAGGGCCCCTGGACCGCTCAACACGGCCGCCTCCATATCCCGAACGCTTTCGGTCTATCGCCCCACGGCGAAGGAGGAGCTGGCCATGAGTCATTCGAGTAGGAAAGCCTCGTACCTTGGAATTCTGGCGAGCCTGTGGCTCGCTGCGACAAGCGTTTATGCGGCGCCGCGCGAAATTGACCCTGAGCTGACGGACCCGACCATTGATCCGGTTAACGGCAACATCGGGAACCTGCCGCCCTATTCGCATGTGGTCTATCCCCCCGCGGCTCCGTCCGCGGGGACGCTGTATGTCTTTCTCCCCGGGACCGGCGGCACACCGGCAGTTTTCCGATATGCGTACGAGGCAGCAGCCTCGACGGGACTTCATGTCATCGGACTGGTTTACCCCAACGATCTCAGCATCAATCACGACCTCTGTGTAAACAGCCAGGCACCTCCTGGTTTATCTCTCGCTGAACTGAACAAATGGCTGGACGACTGCAAAGAAAACGTTCGGGTTGAAACCATCACCGGCCAGGATGCAACGCCGTCTGTGGATGTGGACCGCGCCAACTCCATCGAAAATCGCCTGATCAAACTGCTTGAATACCTGGACCAGCAGTATCCTTCCGAGGAGTGGGACATTTATCTGACGGGCGGGCAACCGAAGTGGGATCGCATCGTCGTCGCAGGTCATTCCCAGGGCGGCGGTCATGCGGCCATGATCGGCAAACTCTACCGGGTGGTCCGTGTGAATCTGTTCGCCTCCACGGAACCGGCCGCTTGGACCACCGAGACGCTGGCCACGCCGGCGAGCAGCTATTTCGGGTTTGTGCATACACTGGATCCGGAGTACTCCGCCTTTGTGAACTCCTGGAACAATCTTCAGATACCCGGGCCTTTGAAATCCATAGACGGAGCCCTTCCACCCTATGGCAGTTCACATCAACTGCAATCATCGGCTCCAAGTCACTGGCCCAATTACCACGCGGCCGTGGTGTCGGACTACGGTACTCCACTTGTAGACGGTGTACCGCTCTATCGGGACGTCTGGATTTACATGATGACCGGCGGAAGCGACATCACGCCCCCCGCAACGCCCACCAGCCTGAGCGCCACGGCGGCTGCCACCACGCGCATCAACCTTTCCTGGACGGCCAGCAGCGACAACGTCGGGGTCACCGGGTACCGCGTGGAGCGCTGCCAGGGAAGCGGGTGTACCGGTTTTGCACAAATTGCGAGCCCGACCGGCACCTCCCATTCGGACACCGGCCTGGCCGTCAACACCACGTACCGTTACCGCGTCCGGGCAGTGGATGCCGCGGGCAATGGGTCGGCGTATTCCGCCATCGCAAGTGCCACCACCCTTTCGCCGGACCTCTTCCCGCCCACGGTCTCCATCACCGCCCCGGTGAATGGTGCGACGGTCAGTGGCGTGGTAACCGTCACGGCCCAGGCCAGCGACAATGTCGGGATCGCCTCCGTGGCCTTCGCGGTTGATGGCACGACGCTGGACGCGGACACCAACGCTCCCTACAGCTTCCTCTGGGATACCGCCGATACATCAAACGGCGCTCATACCCTGACCGCCACGGCCAGCGACACCGCCGGGAACACCATGATCTCCAGTCCGGTAAATGTCACCGTGAACAACGCTCACGGCCTGGTGGGTCATTGGAAGTTTGATGAAGGCTCCGGCACCACGGCCTCCGACTCTTCGGGCAACGGAAACACCGGCACGCTCAATGGTCCTGTGTGGGTCCCGGGAGCGATCGGCCGGGCGCTCTCGTTTGACGGGATCAACGATTACGTGTCCATCCCGGGCTTCAACGCGACGCTGCTGCCCGCCACCCTTACGGCCTGGATCAAAGCCGACGCCCTGGGATCTTGTGACGCCGTGGTGTTTTCAAGATCAACCGATGTCTCCGGCCTCAACGCGGG
>JAKEEJ010000033.1 GCA_022616655.1 Nevskiales bacterium
GGGCTCGGTGCCTCGCGCGGACTGTGTTTCCAGGGTCGTGCAACCCGTCAACAGCCCGGAGAGCAGCAACACCCGGAGTGCACGCTTCATGAATGCACCGTATGAACGGGAATATCGCGCAGACGCCGGCGCTGGCGGTTGTGCACGCGGCCGACCAGCTGTCCACAGGCGGCATCAATGTCATCGCCACGGGTTTTGCGCGTGGTCGTAAGAATGTCCTTGGCATACAGAACGCCGGCAAAGTTCCGGATCTGCTCCAGTTTCGAGCGACGGTATTCCGTGCCGGGGAAGGGGTTGAATGGGATCAAATTCACCTTGGCGGGCAGTCCCGCCAGAAGCTTGGCCAGCTGGAGGGCGTGCTCCGTCCGGTCGTTGACACCCTCCAGCATCACGTACTCGTAGACGATATGTGCTTTCCGGTCTTTCTGCTCGGTGTAACGCCGGCAGGCGGCCATCAATTCCGCCAGGGGATATTTGCGGTTGATCGGCACCAATTCGTTGCGCAGTTCATCATTGGGCGCATGCAATGACACGGCCAGTGCTGTATCGCAATCTTCGCGCAGGCGATCCATGAAAGGAACCAGGCCGGACGTGGACACGGTTACGCGCCGCTTGGAGAGGCCAAAACCATGGTCGTCCAGCAGGATGCGCAACGTCGGCAGTACCTCTGCATAGTTGGCCAGCGGCTCCCCCATGCCCATGAACACGACATTGGAGATGGCACGGGCCGTCTGAAAATTTCCACCCAGCGCCTTCGATGCAAACCAGACCTGCGCCACGATTTCGGCCGTCGTCAGGTTGCGTGAAAAACCCTGCGCACCGGTCGAGCAAAATGAACAGTCCATGGCACAGCCGACCTGCGAAGAAATGCACAAAGTGCCGCGGCTGCCCTCGGGGATGAATACCGTCTCGACCGCGTTCCTTGCATCCACTCGCAGGACCCACTTGCAGGTGCCGTCCTGCGAGACCTGTTCGGTGAGCAGTTCCGGCGGACGAATTACAAAATGGCCCGCCAGCTGTGCGCGTAAATCCTTTCCCAGGTTGGTCATTGCGCCGAAATCATCCATGCCGCGGCGGTAAATCCAGTGCATGACCTGGTCGGCGCGGTACGGGGGTTCGCCCATGTCCAGAAACCGTGCCCTCAGCGCAGTGCGGTCGAGACCAAACAGATTCACAGGAGACGCGGCCGCCATCATGACATTACCGGCTCCGGGGGCAGAGTTCCGTTGTGCGGAAGAAGTAACGGATCTCGGCTTCCGCGTTGCCCGGCGAGTCCGAACCGTGTACCGCGTTCTCGTCAATGCTGCTGGCAAAGTCGGCGCGGATCGTGCCTCGGGCGGCCTTTTTCGGATCGGTCGCCCCCATGATGTCGCGATGTTTCAAAACCGCGTTCTCGCCTTCCAGCACCGACACCAGAACCGGACCGCGGGTCATGAACGTCACCAGATCTCTGAAAAACGGACGCTCCTTGTGAACCGCATAAAAACCTTCCGCTTCTCCGGGCGTCAGGCGTTTCATGCGTGCCGCCACAATCCGGAGTCCGGCCTTTTCATAGCGCGTGTAGATTTCGCCGATGTGGTTCTTGGCCACGGCATCGGGCTTGATAATGGACAGGGTACGTTCTAATGCCATGGGTGAATACAAAACCTCCGGAAATTACACAAGGAACCGCGCTGGAACGCGTCAAAAGAAGTCCTCAAATCAAGGAATTATAGAGGCCGTTCGGCCGGCGGAGCAATCAATCTACTGGTTTTTCGAGTGAAAAGCTCTCGCCACAGCCACACAAAGCCTGGGCCTGGGGGTTGTCAAACTTGAAGGTTTCGCTGAGACCCTCCCGGCGATAATCAAGCGTCAGACCTTCCAGCATGGGCAGTACGCTGCGCGCCACCACCACTTTGGCGCCGCACGTTTCAAAAACCGAATCGTCTGCCGCCAGATCGTCCGCAAAGTCCAGGGTATAACTGTACCCGGAGCAGCCGGACGGTTTGACACCCAAACGCAGGCCGACACCGTGCCCGCGCTGCTGCAATTGATCGGTGATGCGCTTTGCGGCCGCCGCCGTCAGTCGGATGGTCATGCAGGTCTATATCCTGGATGAATCTGCGTCAACAGCGATTTGACCACATCTTCGCCCAGGAGTGCGGTGTGGACACGTTCCTCGGGTATTTCAAGCGCCTGGCAAATGGCCGGCGCCTTCAATTCAGACAATTTACGGAAATCCTGGCCTACGACATGCCCCGCCAGCCAGGCTCCCACGGCGATGGTGGTCGGGCAGCCGTAGGCCTGGAAGCGAGCATCTGCAATCGTCCTGTTTCCTGCCATCTTGATGTGGAGCACCAGCGCACTGCGACTGGCAGGCGTGCTCGCACGACCGATCAGTGCCGTGCCTTCCGTAAAACAGCCGGACCGGGGAGTCTGATTGAACAGGTCCCAAACCCGGGCACTGTAGTCAAACGGCACGCCAGAGTCCTGATGGAGTCCGTTCTGACTTGCTTCTTTCTGTACCGAACGTTCAGGAGGCGCGTCACCGGTTTGTGTCGTGGACAACCGACGTAGCCGGTTGACCTGCCGGATGACCTGCCCGGCGGCCCGATCCACCTCGGCCTCGGTGGTGAAGCGGCCCAGGGAAAACCGCAGGCTGGCGTTGGCCAGCTCCTCGTCGCGACCCAGCGCACGCAACACATAGGATGGCTCGCGGGTGGCCGACGAGCAGGCCGCCCCGCTGGACACCATCAGCCCCGGCAAGGCGGCACGCAAACTTTCCCCTTCGACGCCCGCGAAACTGAGATTGAGAATACCGGGCACCCGCGACGCACCTTCACCATTCAAAAAGACATCTGGCAGTTCGGATAGCTCTTGCCACAAGCGGGTGCCCAGAAGACCCAGGCGGGAAACCTCCGCAGCCCATGCCGCCTCTGCAAGGCGGCAGGCTTCTCCCATGCCCACAATCTGGTGGGTCGCCAGTGTGCCGGAGCGCATTCCCTGCTCGTGACCGCCCCCGTGCATCTGCGGCATCAGCCGTGCACGGGGTTGCTTGCGCACAAACAGCGCCCCAATTCCCTTGGGACCGTACACCTTGTGCGCCGTGACCGTCAGCAGATCCACCGGCACTTCACGCAAACAGACCGGCAGCTTTCCGATCGCCTGCGCCGCATCCACATGGAACAGGACGCCACGTTCGCGCAGTTTCGGCGCCAACCGGACGACATCGTTGATCACGCCGGTTTCATTGTTGACCCACATCAGCGACACCAATACGGTCTCGGGCGTCACCGCGTCCAATACCTGCTCCGCGCTGATCGCGCCGCCGGCCTGCGGTTTCAGGTACGTCACGCGGATACCCTGCGGAGACGGTCGCGTCTCCAGATAACGACAGGTATCGAGCACCGATTTGTGCTCGGTACGGGCGGTGATCACATGCCGACCGCGCGAAGCATAAAACTCCAACGCGCCCTGGATGGCCAGATTGTTGGATTCCGTGGCGCCCGAGGTCCAGATGATTTCTGCCGGCGTGGCCCCCATCAGGGCCGCGACCTGTTCGCGCGCACGCTCAACCGCCTCGCGTGCCCGGCGTCCCTCCAGATGATCAGAGGCCGGATTGCCGTGCAGGCCGCCGGGTTTCAGAAACGGCAGCATGGCCTCGTAAACCCGCGGGTCCAGCGGCGCGGTGGCGGCGTAGTCGAGATAAATCATGACAACGCGACACTGGGCAGGGTCACGCCAAGACCGGCCATGAGCGTGCACAAGGTTTCGACAAACTGGTCCACCTCGTTTTGTGTGTTGTCCTTGCCCACACTGACCCGGATGGCACACAAGGCCACGTCTTGCGGAACACCCATTGCCAGCAGCACGTGACTCGCCTGATCACTGCCGCTGGCACAGGCGGAGCCCGACGAAACGGCAAATCCCTTTTTATCGAGCAGGCCCAGGAGCGTGGCGCTGTGGATGGACGGCACGGCAAATTGCACTGTGTTAGGCAGCCGGATTGCCCCGGCGCTGAAAATCCGAATGCCGGGAATACGCATCAACGCCGTCTCCAGCCTCTCGCGCAGATGGCGTGTATGGGTTTTGCGCCGGTCCAGCTCCTGCCCGGCCAGTTCGGCGGCGGCTCCAAAACCGGCAATGGCGGCCACGTTCTCGGTACCGCCGCGCAGACCCCGCTCCTGCCCTCCCCCGTGCAGCAACGGTTCCAGTTCCAGCGCACGATCGGCAATCAGCGCGCCGGCGCCCTTGGGCCCGTAAATTTTGTGGCTGGACACGCTCAGCAACTGGGCGCCGGAGGCCGCAAAGTCCAGTGGAATCTTACCCAGCGCCTGCACAGCATCGGCGTGAAACACAGCGCCTGCCGCACGCGCCAGCATCGCCAGGCGCGTTGTATTCTGGATCACGCCGGTTTCATTGTTGGCCACCATGCACGACACTAGCGCGACCTTGCTCCGACGTAATTGCTGCTGGAACGCCGCTTCATCCACTCGCCCCTCGGCATCCACGGCGATGGTTTCCACGGCGCGTCCCTGACGCGCCAGCGCTTGCAGGGGTTCCAGTACACTGGGGTGTTCAATGGCGGAGTACAACAGCCGCCCGTGTTGTTGCTTTGCCGCGACACCCTTCACGGCGAAATTGTTGGCCTCGGTGCCGCCACTGGTAAAAATCACTTCACCGGGATCGGCGGTCACCAGTGCGGCCATCTGTGCACGCGCCGTTTCTATGGCGTCGCGCGCGGCCCGTCCGTGGCGATGCGCGCTGGAAGGGTTGCCATACGGACCGCGCAGAAACGGTGCCATGGCCTCCAACACTCGTGGATCGAGCGGGGTACTTGCATTGTGATCCAGATAGACGGCCATTCTGGTAATCCCATCACGCCATTGCCCTTATTCTAAAATCCTCACGGAGGCGCACAAAAAAGGCAGGGTTCACGGCTGGTTCTGCCCCCGAACGCGAGCCCGCGGCTCCCGTTCGGACCCCTCACTGCCGAAATCGGGCAATTCCAGCTTCTTCAGCTCCAGGTCCGGCATGCGGGCATCCAACCGATGCAGAAACTTGCCCAGCTCCATGATGCGATCGTCCAGTTCGTGAATGTGATCCAGCATGGCGCCAATGGCATCGGCCACGGGATCCGGCATGTCCTGGGACAGGCCGTACGCATCAAATCCCATCTTCTTCGCCATGATCAGCAGCTTTTCCGACGGCGGGCGCGGTTCCTGTACCGCCCGTGCGGGAATACCGACCACTGTGGCGCCGGGCGGTACAGGCTTCACCACCACGGCGTTGCTGCCGACGCGCGCGCCGTCGCCCACGACAAAAGGGCCCAGCACCTGAGCGCCGCTGCCCACCACGACGTTATTACCCAGTGTCGGATGACGCTTGCCCTTTGCCCAGGAGATTCCGCCCAGCGTAACGCCCTGGTAGAGCGTGACGTCGTCACCGATCTCGGCGGTCTCACCAATCACCACACCGGCACCGTGATCAATGAACAGGCGCCGGCCGATTTTTGCGCCGGGATGAATTTCAATCAGTGTGAACCAGCGTGCGATCTGTGATAACAACCGTCCCAGCCATTTGAAGCCGTGTCTCCACAGCCAGTGACTGAGCCGATGCGCCCAGACGGCCTTGAGGCCGGGATAGCACGTCAGCACTTCCCAGACGGTACGCGCGGCGGGATCGCGCTCGAATACAACCCGGATATCTTCGCGAATGCGACCTAACATGGACGGGCTCGCCAACAAGGGCGGGTAATTTTACTCTCTGTACATGCGGGCCGTTTTCCTCCCGGCCTCTGCGGCGTGAAGCTCGCTGAGTCATTCGGACGTGAATGGGAAGCAGAGAAAGATAAGGCGTGTCTGGTGGAACATCCGACACGCCTAAGAGTTTGAATGAATCGAAACTATCTTTTCTTTTTCTTTTTGGCTTTTTTCTTGGCCACGGGTAACCTCCTTGCGCGGTTTCAGGTCAGCCCCATCGGCCCATCGCCTGCGGACAGCCAACCCGGCCTAATAGTGGCATCGAATGACAGAAGACACAATAGGTAGTGGTCATCCAAAAACTCCGGCGACCGGCCTGCGTGTGGCCCAGCTGCAAATCGCCGCGCAGGCTCTGACCACAATTCTGCGCGCCGACAATCCGGCCGACGCGGTGCTGCAGAACCTGTTCCGACGGAACCGGAAGGCCGGCGCCAAAGACCGCGCCCGGATTTCTGCGCTCGTTTACGGCGTGTTGCGAAATTATTTCCGCCTCCGTGCCGCCTTGAACGGACACGCAACGGCTCTGGAGCTGTGCGCCGCCCACGTGCTACAGACCGGGATGGATTCGTTGCCGCCCATGCAGGAACTGGACATCACTGCCCTCCGCACACGTCTGTTGTCCTTCGATACCACGTCGCTTACTGCCGCCGCACGCCACAACCTGCCCGACTGGCTGTGGGAAAAACTGCGCGCCCAGTACGGCGAAACAGAGGCCTCCACACTGGCCCTGGCACTCAACCGCCAGGCTTCTGTGGACCTGCGGGTAAACACGCTGAAAACCAGTCGTGAAGCCGCCATCCAGGCCCTGTCCGGCGATGGCATTGCCGCCGAACCCACTCCTCATTCCAGCCTGGGATTGCGGTTGCAGAAGCGCGTCGCGCTGCAAAACTCACGCGCCTTCCGTGCCGGTCTTGTGGAACCACAGGACGAAGGCAGCCAATTGTTGACGCTTTTTGTGAACCCGCGACCGGGCGAAAAAATCGCGGACTTCTGTGCCGGTGCGGGTGGAAAGACCCTGGCCCTGGGAGCCTTAATGGAGAATCGTGGAGAGCTTCATGCCTTCGACATCAGCGGGAGTCGTCTGTCGCGGCTGGCGGACCGCCTGAAACGCTCCGGACTCACTCGGGTGCAGGTGCAGCAGTTGCACGATGAACACGATGCAGATCTGGAACAATTTGTTCGTCAATTCGACGCCGTGCTGGCGGACGTCCCGTGTTCTGGGACCGGCACCCTGCGCCGTCGCCCGGAACTGCGTCTGCAGAACCCCTCTCTGCCCGCACTTCAGCAACAACAGCTTTCCATCCTCACCGCCGCCAGCCGGCTGGTGCGACGAGGTGGACGACTGGTTTACGCCACGTGCAGTGTGTTGCAGGAAGAAAATCAGGACCGCCTCCGCGCGTTTCTCTCAACCCACCCCAGCTTCGTCGTTGAACAGGAACGGCAGTGGTTGCCGCACCGGGACGGTACCGATGGTTTTTACGCGGCGGCGCTGCGCGCGAAGTGAGAAGTGTTGGGCCTGGCCAGCCGTTCTGCAATCACGCGAATGACCTGGGGGTTATAACCGAGACCGCAGTGGCTGCCGCTGACTTCCACATTCTCGGTGTTGGGCGCGCGTTCTTCCATCGAACAGGGCCAGGCGACAATGCCGTCGGACTTGCTGTAGATCGCCGTACAGGGTACCGGGGGAGGCATCCGCCGACGCTGGAAATCGCCCCAGTCGCTGTGCACCTTGTAACGGGGATTCACCAGCTTGTAAAACCACATGGCATTGTTGGCTTCCGGATGGCCATTGATGGGCGAACCCAATGTGATCACCTGTTGCACGTATTGGGGCATATGGCGTGCGATTTCGCGTGCAAACACGCCCCCCAGACTCCAGCCGATCAGGCTGAGTTTCCGACGGTGGACTTTGTGTAAACGCGCGAGGCGCTGTCTCAATGAATTCTTGATGTGCGGACGCATGCCCAGATTCGCGCCCAGCTCCCAGCCGTAGGCCGCATAACCCAGTCGCGCCAGCACCAGACGCAAGAGGTACGTGGATGCGTCATTGCCTCCGAGCCCCGGAATAACCAGGACCGGGTGCCCATCGCCGCGCGGCAATCTGCCCAACCACGGCCAGGACAGAATTAAACGTGCGTACTCACTGTAGGCCCGCATCTCAAGCAATAACAGCAGCTTGGAAGGCGGCGCGATACTGACCTCATGCGGTCGCAGCATCTTCACATTACGCAAGCCGGTGCAAACCTGACGGCATCATAACGTAGGTACCGCGCCTACACGCCCCACGCCAACGGTCAGCCGTGACCTGGAACGTCCGGAATCAGTTTATCCGCTCCAACACCGTCGCCACGCCCTGCCCCATGCCAATGCACATGGTGGCCAGACCAAACTGTGCCTTCCGCTTCGCGAGGGTATGCGCCAGCGTTCCGGTGATACGCGCGCCGGAGCATCCCAATGGATGCCCCAGCGCGATGGCGCCGCCCTTGACGTTGACGTCATCCTGACGATCGAGAATTTTCATCTCCGTCAATACGGCAAGCGACTGGGCCGCGAAGGCTTCGTTCAATTCGATGAAATCAATGTCTTTCAGTTTCAGGCCGGCCCGCTTCAGCGCTTTCTGCGAGGCCGGTACCGGACCACGACCCATGGTCGCCGGATCACACCCGGCACTGGCCATCGCCTTGATCTTGGCCATCGGTTTCAGTTTCAGGGTCTTGGCTCTGGCCGCCGACATCACCAGCACCGCTGCGGCTCCGTCGGAAAGCGCGGACGAGTTCCCCGCCGTCACCGAGCCTCTGGGATTGAATACCGGTTTGAGATCGGCCAGGGTCTCCAGACTGGCGTCGCTGCGTACCACTTCGTCAAAATCCACCAGGAGCGGAATGCCCTCGGCGTCATGGCCCTCCAGCGGAACCATTTCTTCTTTAAATTCACCCTTGACACGTGCCTCGTGTGCGCGTTGGTGCGATTGCAGTGCAAAGGCATCCTGTGCCTTGCGGGAAACGTTGAACTGGGCCGCCAGCATTTCGGCGGTCAGACCCATCGAACCGCTCGCCCGGGCCGTAACCAGTGAAAGTGCCGGATTCATATCCACGTTGTAGTTCATCGGCACGTGTCCCATGTGCTCGACGCCGCCGCAGATATACGCCTCGCCCAGACCGGATTTGATGGCGCTCACCGCGGCGTGAATGGCCGTCATGGAGGAGCCGCACAGGCGGTTCACCGTCTGGCCCGAAACGGTCATCGGCAATCCGGCCAGCAGCAGCGCCATGCGGGCGATATTGAATCCCTGTTCCTTGGTCTGCTGCACACAACCCCAGATGACGTCTTCAATTTCCTCCGGCTCCAGTGCCGGATTGCGCCGCAACAAAGCACGGATGACGTGTGCGGACAGATCTTCCGCACGCACATTGCGGAACACGCCACCCCTGGAGCGGCCCATGGGAGTCCGGACAGCGTCAACAATCACTACGTCGGTCATGGTTTATCTCCGTTCCTTGGCCGGGTGCGGGCTTACGGGCTGTAGTAGGTCTTGCCGGTGGCGGCCATTTTCTTCATCTCCGCGGTTGTTTCGTAGAGCGTTCCGAGGTGCACATAGCGGGCCGCCTTTTCGACCACGGTTTTGAGGCCAAGAGCATCGGCATACTTGAGGGCGCCGCCGCGGAACGGCGGGTACCCGACGCCCGTAATCAGGCCCGTGTCAACCTCCTGGACGCTTTCCACGATGCCCTCCTCCAGGCAGCGCGCGGCTTCAATGATCAGGGGTACCATCAACCGGTCAACGATTTCCTCCTCGGGCATGTCCTTCGGGCCGTTCGGCTGCACACTCTTTAACAGTTCGTAGGTTTTAGGATCGGGCAGCTTCTTCGGTTTGCCTTTGGGATCCATTTCATATTTGTAAAAGCCCACGCCGCTCTTCTGACCGTAGCGCCTGTTCTCATACATCGCGTCAACGGCGGTTTTGAACGTCCGGGCCATGCGGTCGGGATATCCTTCGGCCAACACGTCACAGACATGGTACGAGGTGTCCATGCCGACCACGTCCTGAAGATAGGCAGGCCCCATCGGCCAGCCGAAGTCCTGCATGACACGGTCCACTTTTACAAAGTCGGCGCCGTCGCGCAACACGTGCATGAATCCGTTGAAATAGGGAAACAGGACACGGTTCACCAGAAACCCTGGGCAATTCTTCACCGTGATGGGAATCTTGCCCAAAGCCGAGGCATACGTGGTGACAGTGGCAATCGCCTCTTTGGACGTGTACTGGCCATAGATCACCTCCACCAGCGGCATCTTGTGCACCGGGTTGAAAAAGTGCATGCCGAGGAAGTTTTCCTTGCGCTCCAGCACTTCGGCCAACCGGTCAATGGAAATGGAGGAGGTGTTGCTGGCGATGATGCAGTCCTTGCGGGCCAGTTTCTCAACCTCTGTCAGCACGGATTTCTTGACTGTGGGATTCTCCACCACGGCCTCGACGATGACGTCCAGGGCACCCCAATCGCCATAATGGAGTGTGGGCCGGATTTTGGACAGCACGTCACCCGCGGCGGCGGACGTGAGCCTGCGTTGCTCCACCTGTCTGGACAGCAGCTTATTGGCCTCGCCCATCCCAAGGGCCAGTGCTTTATCGGCAATATCCTTCATGACCACAGGAATTCCGCGCGACGCGCTCAAATAGGCGATACCGCCGCCCATGATGCCTGCGCCTATAACACCCGCCTGCCGGACCGGCCTGGCCAGCTTCTGCGTACTTTTGGCCTTGCGCCGTACAAAAGTGTCGTTGAGAAACACGGCAACCAGTGCATCCGCCACCGCGGTTTTGGCCAGTTTTGCAAAACCGGTGGCTTCGATTTTCAGGGCCTCCTCGCGCCCTTTCGACGCGGCTTTTTCGATACTCCTGATGGCCTCCATCGGAGCCGGATAGTGTTTGCCAGCCTGGGCGGCGACCGTGGCTCTGGCGCTTTCGAAGACCATCGCCGCTTCCATTTTGGAAAGCCTGAGCGGACTTTTCTTCTGTTCGCGTCGCGCTTTCCAGTCGAACTTTCCCTCGATGGCGAGCTGCAGCAGGCGTAGCGCCGCTTCTTTCAGATGCTCGGGCGCCACCACCGCGTCCACGGCGTGGTCTTTCAACGCACGCTCGGCTTTCATGTGCGCGCCCCCGGCAATCCACTCAATGGCATTGTCGGCGCCGATCAGGCGCGGCAGGCGCACCGTGCCACCAAAGCCCGGATAAATGCCCAGTTTTACCTCGGGCACTCCCACGATGGCACTGGACGACATGACCCGGTAATCCGTGGACAAACACATCTCCAGGCCACCGCCCAGGGCGGTCCCGTTGATGGATGTGCAGGAGGGAAAGGGCAGGTCTTCAATGGCGTTGAAGGTTTCATTGGCCTCCAGAGTCCCTTTTGCGATCTTCTCCTCGGCAAGAGAGAAGGTCTTGCCAAACTCGGTGATATCGGCCCCGACAATAAAAACGTCCTTGGCGCTGGTTACCAACAGGCCTTTGATTTTATTTTCTTTTTTTATATTTTCGACGGCTTCTCCAAGTTCCCTGACGGTGCGCGCATCGAATTTGTTGATGCCGTCTTCCCGGCGGTCAAAACACAGTTCCACCAGATCGCCCGGCAGGCGGGTAACGCGAATGGATTGCCCTTGGAACATTGCGTGAAATCCTCAGCCGTCAGTCCAAAATTGATTTCAGGATGGCGTCGGCGGGCAGTGCCGTGGCAAATGCCCCCGGACCAAAATAAAGAGGACGCGCATCATAGCCGCACGCGACACGCGGCGTAAACCGGCGGTCCGGATGTGGCTTACGGCGTTTCTTTTGACAGTGTCAGAACACCGTGTCTACACTGCCTGCACGGATATGAGAGCGGTCCAGGACACACCCCCGTTCGACTACACCGGACTCCAATCCATCAACATTTGACTCATTCGCGTACTACGGGAGATTCCATTCCATGGCAAAGAAAACCCGCAAGAAAACCCGCAAACGTCCGGCCCGCCGTAAAGGCCCGGCCCGCAAACGCAAGGCCGTCGTCAAACGGAAACGGGTCAAGGCCCGGGTCAAGGCCAAGCGTGTAGTCAGGACAAAGAGTAATGTTCTTTCACGCGCCGCCATGGCGACCAGTCGGGCTAAAGCCATGGCACCCGCGTCTGCGTACACCCTGTCACCGTCCCCGACATCGTCCTCCATGCCGGCCCCTGCGCCGATGCCGGGGATGAACAGTCCTTCCGGGGTGTCGGACGAATTTGACCGTGATACCAACGAGAATTACTGAGGATGCCCCGGCCCGCCGGCGCACCGCGCCGGCGGGCTTTTTTATTCCTGAACGTTGAGGGCACGTGCCCCTTTCGCTGGAACGCAGTACCGCCCTTTGTCGACTGCTGGCCGACCCCAGCCGTCTACGGCTGTTGCTGGTGCTCGATGGGTACGAACTGACGGCAGCGGAACTGACCCAAGTCACGCATCTTGCCCAGAGCCGCGTGTCCACGCACCTTTCCCGCCTGCAACGTGCCGGCCTGGTGCAGTCGCGGCGATCGGGAACCACAACCTTCTACTCCGCTGCCAGCACACAGGCGGACGGAGTCGCGACGGCGCTGTGGAATCTGCTCCGGGACCAACTCACCGACCCGCAGGCACGGCTGGATCGCGAACGTGCGATTGAAGTCATTCGAGCGCGCCGGCGCACCCGAACCTGGGCGGAGTCGGTCGCCGGCCGCATGGAACGTCACTATTCGCCAGGCCGCAGCTGGGAAGCCACGGCCCGCGCCCTGATCGGGTTGCAGACGTTCGGCGAC
>JAKEEJ010000034.1 GCA_022616655.1 Nevskiales bacterium
AGACTGCTGGCCGAAGCGGAACTGTCCGATCCCCGTCTGGACGCCATGGCCGGTGCCGGCCAGGGCGAATGGGGGCGCGGCGGCATGCGTACCAAACTGCTCGCGGCGAAATGGGCTGCACGGTCCGGGGCCGGCACCGTGATTGCACACGGACGCTTGCCGGGCGTGCTGGAAAAACTCGGCCGTGACGAGAACATCGGGACCCGGCTCCGGCCCGGACAGACCGTGATGGGCGCGCGTAAACGCTGGATTGCCGGGCAGCTGCAGGTGTGTGGCACGCTGCACCTGGACGCGGGCGCGGCGCAGGCCCTGCGCGGGCAGGGCAAGAGTCTATTGCCGGTCGGGGTGCGGAAAATCGAGGGCGAATTCAGCCGCGGCGATCTGGTGCGGTGTCTGGACGCCGAGGGCCGGGAAGTGGCGCGCGGACTGGTGAATTACGATAGCGCCGAAGCGCGCCGCATCCAGGGTCTGGCCAGTGCCAAAGTATCCGAGGCGCTGGGGTACCCCGGCGCGCCGGAACTCATTCACCGCGACAACCTCGTCGTGACCGACGGAGGTCTTCTATGAAGCGCGCGCCTCGGTTTTGGCCGGCTTGGGGGCTTTGGGTGCGTAGCGCTTCTTGAATTTATCCACGCGTCCGCCGGTGTCCACCAGCTTGTGCTTGCCGGTGTAGAACGGGTGACAGACCGAGCACACTTCAATCTGCAGCGTGTCCTTGGCCAGCGTGGAACGAGTCTTGAACGTGTTCCCGCAGCTGCACGCGACGGTGATTTCCTTGTAGCCGGGGTGGAGGTCTGCCTTCATGGGACTTGGAGGGCTGCAAAAGGGCGTGCAGTCTAGTGCAGCGCCTGCGCCGGGGCAAGCGACTGTTGCGCCTCGGGTGGGGCACGCTAACATGACGCCCTTTCGACCCAGACCTCGGGAATTCTCGTGCGGATTCGCTGGATTGCCGGATGTGCCGCCACGGTGCTGGCGGGATGTTCCGGCCAACAGGTTCTCAACGCGCTGACGCCGCTCGACGGGTACGCCGTGACCACGAATGTGGTCTACGACCGGGACCGTGCGTTGACGCTGGACGTTTACGCGCCCGCGCAGGCGAAGAACGCGCCGGTCGTGGTGTACTTCTACGGCGGTCGCTGGACGGAAGGGTCCAAGGGCGAATACAAATTCGTCGGCCAGGCGTTGGCATCCCAGGGCTTCGTCGCGGTGCTGCCGGAGTATCGTCACTATCCCTCGGTCCGCTTCCCGGCCTTCGTGGAAGACGCCGCCCGGGCGGTGCGCTGGACGCACGATCACATCGCGGACTACGGCGGCGCGCCACAGACTCTTTTTGTCATGGGCCATTCCTCGGGCGCCCACCTGGCCGCGTTGCTGGCGCTGGACGAGAGTTATCTCAAGACAGTGGGCGGTGACCGCGACTGGCTGCGCGGCATGATGGGCCTGGCCGGACCTTACGATTTCATGCCCATCACGGATCCGGAGCTGCGCGACATGTTCGGGCCGCCGGAACGGTTTGAGCGATCGCAGCCCATCCAGTTCGTGGACGGCGATCACCCGCCATTGCTGCTGCTGCACGGCGAGAATGACGAGACCGTCTGGGTCCGGAACACGCGCAATCTGGCGGCGGCTGTGGCCAAAGCGGGCGGTACGGTGGAAACCGTGATTTACCCGGACATGAGCCACACCTGGATGGTGGCCCTGCTCTCGTCCGCGCTGCAGGGACGGTCGGACGTGCTCGATCAGGTGGCGGATTTTGTGCGCCGCCGGTCGGTTGTTGCTGAAATTCCCAGGCCGACCGTGGGTCCGCAGCCGGTGATCCAGTCGCCATGACCGTGCGGCTTGTTTTGTTGCGCCACGGCCAGAGCCAGTGGAATCTGGAGAACCGTTTCACCGGCTGGGTGGACGTGGACGTGAGCCCCCGGGGTCTGGAAGAGGCCCAGCAGGCGGGCGCGCTGATGCGCCAGGAGGGATTGCTGTTTGACGCCGCGCACACCTCCGTGCTCAAGCGCGCCATTCGTACCCTGTGGGTGGCGCTGGACGTGCTGGACCAGATGTGGATTCCGGTACAGCGCAGCTGGCGCCTCAACGAGCGGCATTACGGCGCGCTGCAGGGCCTCAGCAAGACCGAGATGACCGCCCGTCACGGCGAAGCGCAGGTCAAAATCTGGCGCCGTTCCTACGACGTGCCGCCGCCGCCGATGCCGGACAGCGATCCTGGCCACCCGCGTCATGACCGCCGTTACCGCTCGGTGCCGCCGGAACTGCTGCCGTCCACGGAATCCCTCGAGACCACATTGGAGCGGGTCTTGCCCTACTGGCACGAGACGCTCGCGCCGCAGCTGCGGGCCGGGCAAACCGTGCTGATCGCGGCGCACGGCAACTCGCTGCGGGCGCTTTATAAATTTCTCAATCAGGTGCCGGACGACGCGATTACCGAACTCAACATTCCCACCGGCATTCCGCTGCTGTTCGAGCTGCGCGACGACCTGCGCGTGAAATCCCACCGCTACCTCGGCGATCCCGAGGCCGCCCGCCGGGCCGCCCAGGCCGTGGCGGATCAAACGCGGCGGACGTTGTTGCACTGACGTTTTTCAGCGCCCGGCCCGTATTCCCTTCTGTTCCAACCACTGACGCGCATCCTCCGCGTCCTGTTCAAACCAGGTTCGGGCCGAACCCAGCCGAAAGCTGTAGCCCCAGGCGTCCATGTCCAGGAACAGTCGTTCGCGCGAGTAGCCGGACAGCCGGTCGGCCAGCAGGCACTGCAGATAACACACGGCGGCTTCTTCCAGATCGTTCCCGCCGGCATCGGTGTGTACCGTGGCGCGTCGGGCATCGTCCATGCAGATCCAGTGGCAGGCCGTGTGCAGTACGGAATGCACCGGTGTGTCGGGCCGGGCGTACAGCGTGCAACCGATGAGCCCCGCCTCGGGCGCGCCCCAGTAGCTGCCCGGAATAACGGCACCCGGGGGCAGCCAATGAATCTGCAGGCCGTAGCCTTGCAGTAGTTCTTCGGGGTTTTCGGGTGCCAAAGAAGAAGCCGGCATTACGATGCGCCCTGCACTGCGTTTCTCGCGAGGTGCGGTCATGACCGAAACATTATCGAGCATGGCGTCGGTTGTGACGTTGCCCTGGTCATACTGTTGGTGATACCGTTACCACATGAAAGTCGCCATCTCCCTGCCCGATCCGGTCTTCAAGGCCGCAGAGGTTTTGGCCCAGAAGCTCAAGAAATCCCGGAGCCAGCTCTACTCGGAAGCCATCGCTGAATACGTAGGCACCCGGGGCGCAAAGGCGGTCACGGCAAAGCTGAATGCCGTCTATGGCAGTCACCCCTCGGGCCTTGACCCTGCGTTAACGCACGCCCAGCTCGAGATCTTGAGCCGTGAGGCGTGGTGAGGTTTGGTGGGCATCGCTCCCGGATCCCGCCGGCTCAAGCCCCGGATTCCGGCGTCCGGTGCTGGTGGTTCAGTCGAATCCGTTCAATGACAGCAGAATCTCAACAGTCGTCATCGCTGTCATTACCTCGAATCTATCTCTCGCTGACGCTCCAGGGAACGTTCGCCTTGGCAAGGCGGAGTCCGGCTTGCCCAAACCTTCTGTCGTCAACGTTTCACAGATTCTCACCGTAGACCGCTCGCGGCTCACGGAAAGAGTGCGTGCCCTGCCGGCCGAGATTGTGCAGCGCGTCAGCGCCGGGATGCGTTTGGTGCTGGGGCTGTGAAGTTGCGAACAGGCCTTTCAAAATTGCTTTGTCATTCCGGGCGAAGCAGCGAGTTTCTGATTGAAGCTTCGAGGGTCCGGTTCAGGCGACCGGGGAAATGTTGATGCGCATTGGAATTGACCTGGGCGGCACCAAGACCGAAGGCATCGTAATGGGAGCCGGTTCGGCCATTCTTCATCGCGAGCGGGTACCGACACCGCAGAACGACTATCGGGCGACGCTCGACGTCGTGGTCGGGTTGGTGCGGACGCTGGAAGCCGCGGCGGGCCGGGCTGGCTTGCACGTCGGCCTCGGACATCCGGGCTCGATCTCGCCGGCGACCGGCCTGATGCGGAACTCCAACTCGACCTGCCTCAACGGCACGCCGTTCAAACAGGACCTGGAACGATGGCTCGACCGCGAAGTGCGGATGGCCAACGATGCCGACTGCTTCGCCTTGTCGGAAGCGTGCGACGGTGCTGCGCAGGGTGCGCGTTGTGTGTTCGGCGCCATTCTTGGCACCGGCTGCGGCGGTGGCGTGGTGGTGGATGGAAAACTGCTGGCCGGACCCAACGCCATCGCCGGCGAATGGGGGCACAATCCGCTGCCCTGGCCGCGGCCGGAATGGAACGAAGTGCCAGGATCGCCGTGCTGGCACGGGGGGTACGGTTGTCTGGAAACCTGGATTTCGGGCAGCGGTCTGGCGGACGACCATGCGCGCGTCACCGGGGAAAAAATCTCCGCGGGAGAAGTGGCCGCGCGCGCCGAGCGGGGCGAGGAACGCGCCGCGGCCACGCTGGCGCGTTACGAGGATCGGCTGGCGCGGGCGCTGGCGCAGGTCGTCAATATTCTTGATCCGCACGTCATCGTGCTCGGCGGCGGGGTATCGCGGGTTGAACGTTTGTACCGCAACGTGCCGGCTTTGTGGGACGCTTGGATATTTTCCGATGGTGTCAACACGAAGCTGGTGCCGGCCCGTTACGGCGACGCCAGCGGCGCGCGCGGCGCCGCCTGGCTGTGGCCCTGATAAGGACGAATTATTGCTCGGCCGGCTCCTGTACGCTCAGGCCTTCAGCGCCCAGCAGTCGCTCGAGTACCGAAAGCAGTTGCTGCGCATCGTTTTCGGATTGCAGCCCTTTAAGTACCAAGCGCTGCCAGGGCGCTCCGTCCTGCTCAAAGGTCTGAGCCTCGACGCCGTATCCCTCCTGCGACAGGTGCTCCATGGCCCGGTCCGCGGCCGCGGGGTCGGGCGTGGAGAGCACCGTCACCGCCCAGGTGCCTTCGGTACTCAGGACCGGCACTTTCGGCACCAGTTCAGTTTGCGGTGCCCATACTTGCAGTACTTTCTCCACGGGGACCGGCGCAACCGGCCTGGGGGCTTCGCCCTGCGGCACAACATAGAACGTCAGCGGCTGATCCAGCGTCACGGCTTCGTGGCCGGGGCTGCTGACTTCAATCTTTCCTTCCAGCAGGCAGATCAGTTCCTGGGAGGTTTCCGCCTTGCCCCACACATCGGTGCCGCGAATGCCGGCGGTGACGCCGTTGCCGATTTGCAGACGCAGATCGCGCTGGCGCGCCGCGCCCAGGGCCGAGCTGGTATAGCGGAAAGCGCCCTTGAGGACGTGCAGCGCTCCCCGCAAGACGTCGCCGGCAGCGTTCTTGTCGTTTTGCAGCTGAGGGATGGCGAGCGCAGCGGATTCTCCGAGTTTGACCGTACTGGCGTCGTCCAGGGACAGGTGCACACGACCCCCGGCACCGGTAAGCAGCGTGTCCTGGGCCTGCAGCGCGTCTCCGGCGCGCACGGCGGTTTTCCGGCCGGCACGTTCCAGCCATACCGGAGCTTGCAACGCGGCGACCCGGACCAGTGCCTGGGTCGGCGCCGTATCCGGTGCGGGCGGGAGGGTGTGTGTGCAAACCGCCGTTCCGCGCAGCAGGGCTTCGCAGCGTGCGTTGCGACGTGAAGGGAGAGGAGGTAGCGGCGGCGTCTCAGCCAGAGTCGGCGGTGGTGTATCGGTTACCGGTGGCGGCGTGGGCGCCGGCTCGACTTCCGGTTCCGGCGCAGGCGCCGGAACGGCGGTAATGGATGCCGAGTGCTTCTGGGGTACCCAGGCGGTGGACACGCCAAACTCCTGCTCCAGTTTGGGAATCATCGCCTGGGTTTTCACCAGGTTCGGGTCGCCGGGCACGGACAGCCGGTACCAGGTCTCGCCTGCGACGGTGACGGCCTCGGTTTCCACACTGTAACCGCGGTCCTCAATCCGGCGGTGCCATTGTGCCGCTTTCTCCGCCGTGCGCCACGACATCAAGGAGATTCGCCAGCGGTCATCGCTGGCGGGCGGCGGGGCCGGCGGCTCCTCGGACGACACGGACGCGGTTGTGGAAGGAACAGTCTCAACGGGCGCCGTTTCGGGTAGCGTCGGCTCTGGGAGAGGCGCCTCGGTCGCCAGCATCTCGACCGGTGCCGGCTCGGCCGGAGCAAACTCGGCCGGTTGCAACTCCGTTGTCATTGCGGCCGTGGGCGCTGGCGGTTCCACGGAAACGACGACCGGCGGCGATGCAGACCCCAGAGCGCAACCGGTCAGAACACCGGCGGCGGTCAGTATTGCGAACCCAGCGCGCCTCATGTGATCTCCTTGGCCGATTCAGGACCGCACGTCGGCACGCGCCATCTTACCAATCCATGCCTCCCCATGGACAAGGTCGCCAGCGCGCGGATTAAAGCAAGGGCACCAGCAGCAGCGCCACGATGTTGATGATCTTGATCAGGGGGTTGATGGCCGGACCGGCCGTGTCCTTGTAAGGATCGCCGACAGTATCGCCGGTGACGGCAGCCTTGTGCGTTTCAGAACCCTTGCCGCCGAAGTGACCGTCTTCGATGTACTTCTTGGCATTGTCCCAGGCACCGCCGCCGGTGGTCATCGAAATGGCCACAAACAGGCCGGTGACGATGGTGCCAATCAGCACGCCGCCAAGCGCCTTGGGGCCGAGAATCAGGCCGACCAGCACGGGCACCAGGATGGGCAGCAGCGAAGGCAGAATCATTTCCTTGATGGCGGCCTTGGTCAGCATGTCCACCGCCACGCCGTATTGCGGTTTGGCCTTGCCTTCCATGATGCCCTTGATCTCCCTGAACTGGCGGCGCACCTCGACGACCACCGTGCCCGCGGCGCGGCCGACCGCTTCCATCGCCATGGCGCCGAACAGGTAGGGCACCAGGCCGCCGATGAACAGGCCGATGATGACCATGTGGTCGGACAGGTCAAAGGTAATGGATTGACCGTTCGCGCTCAGGTTGTGGGTGTAATCCGCGAACAGCACCAGCGCGGCCAGGCCGGCCGAACCGATGGCGTAGCCCTTGGTGACGGCTTTGGTGGTATTGCCGACCGCGTCGAGCGGGTCGGTGATGTTGCGGATTTCCCTGGGCAGCTTGGACATTTCAGCGATGCCGCCGGCGTTGTCGGTGATCGGGCCGTAGGCGTCGAGCGCCACGATCATGCCCGTCATCGAAAGCATCGCTGTCGCAGCGATGGCGATGCCGTACAGGCCGGCCAGCTCGAAGGCGCCGAAGATCGCCGCGCAGACCGCGAGCACCGGCAGTGCAGTGGATTTCATGGAGACGCCAAGGCCGGCGATGATGTTGGTGCCGTGTCCGGTCTGCGAAGCGGCGGCGATGTGCTGCACCGGCTTGAAGTGGGTGCCGGTGTAATACTCGGTGATCCACATAATCGCACCGGTCAGCGCCAGGCCGATCAGTGTGCACCCGTACAGGTTCAGCCAGTGGGATCCCATCAGCTGCTGGGTCACCGGGATGAAAGCCACGGCGGCGATCGCGCCGGACACGATCACACCCTTGTAGAGCGCGCCCATGATCTTGTTGCCCTCGCCGGTGGACACGAAGAACGTGCCGATGATGGAGCCAATGATGGACACACCGCCCAGCACCAGGGGATACAACACGGCGTTCGGACCGAGCGTGGACGCCAGCAAACCGCCCAGCACCATCGTCGCGACGACGGTGACGGCATAGGTTTCAAATAAATCGGCCGCCATGCCGGCGCAGTCGCCGACGTTGTCGCCGACGTTGTCGGCGATCACCGCCGGATTGCGCGGATCGTCCTCGGGAATGCCGGCTTCCACCTTGCCGACCAGGTCGGCGCCCACGTCGGCGCCCTTGGTGAAGATGCCGCCGCCCAGACGCGCAAAGATTGAAATCAGCGAGCCGCCGAACGCCAGACCCACCAGCGCGTGCAGCGCGGTGTCTTCGCTGGCGCCCAGGCATTTGACGACCCCGTAGTACCCGGCCACGCCGAGCAGACCCAGCCCCACCACCAGCAGGCCGGTGATGGCCCCGCCGCGGAAGGCTACCGCGAGCGCCGCGTTCATGCCGTCATGGGCGGCCTGGGCCGTGCGCACGTTGGCGCGCACCGAGATGTTCATGCCGATGTAGCCGGTGGCGCCGGACAGCAGTGCGCCGATCAGAAAACCGACGGCGGTGTACCCGTCGAGCACAATCCCCAGGGCCACGAACAGCACCGCGCCGACCAGACCGATGGTCATGTACTGACGGTTGAGATAGGCCATGGCGCCTTCCTGTATGGCGGCGGCAATGCTCTGCATGGTTTTGTTGCCGGCCGGCCTGGCCAGAATCCAGCGCACGGACAGCACGCCATACCCAATTGCGGCCAGGGCGCAGCCCAGCGCGATCCAGAGACCATAGTCAACCAGCATGTGATTCCCCTGTGGAATTAAAGTTTTTGGAGGCACGGCCCCCGTAAAGGCGGCGTAGTCTAGCGGCTATTTGTTACTGCCGGAAGGCGGTAGGGCTCCCGCCTTTGCGCCGGTTCACCGTCGGCGCTAACGTAAGCGCCCTTGCATCTGCCGGGAGTCTCCTATGAAACCTTCGCGCATGGCGGCCGTCGCTCTTGCTTTCGGAGTTGCGGTCGCGAGTCTCGTCGCCTGTTCAAAATCGGATGCGCCGTCCGGGGCTCCGTCCGCCTCGGCGGCCGCGGAGATCAAGGCCCCGGCCGGGACCTATATGCTGGACCCCAATCATTCAAGCCTCAGCTTCAGTCTCAGCCATTTGGGTTTGTCCAATTACGTCGCACGCTTCACGCGTTATACGGTCATGCTCACACTGGAGCCCGCCGATCTCGCCACCTCTTCGGTCACCGCGACGATGGAGTCCGCCTCGGTGCGGACGGATTTTTCCGGCGATTACAAGGGTGCGCACAAGGATTCTCCCTACCCGTCCTGGGACGAGGACCTGGCGCAAAGTCCCAAGTTCTTCAACGCGGGCCAGTATCCCCAGATTGCATTTCAGTCAACCCGGGTGGAGCCCACCGGTCCGGGTACGATGCGCATCACGGGGGATCTCACCCTGCTGGGACAGACCCGTCCGGTGACGCTGGAGGCCCGGGTGGTTGGCTCGGTGGCCGTTCACCCGTTTACCCAACGCGGCGCCCTCGGGTTCTCGGCGACCGGCGTCCTCAAACGTTCGGAATTCGGGATGATGCATCTGCTGAATCCCTTGCTGGTCGGTGACGAGGTCACGGTGCACTTCGAGGGCGAATTCAATCAGGTGGTCACTCCGGCGAGCTGAGTCTCCGATGTCAACGGAGACTCAGCGCTACACCGCGGTTGCCATTGTTCTGCACTGGGCGATGGCCGTCGCCCTGCTGGGCAATCTGCTGGTCGGTGTCTGGATGCACGACGCCATCGAGGTGGCCGGCACGCAGGCGCGCGCCATCGCCGCGTTCCAGCTGCACAAATCGCTGGGTCTCACGATTCTGCTTCTGAGTCTCCTGCGGCTCGGCTGGCGCTGTGCGCACACGCCGCCGCCCCTGCCGGCGGGCATGCCCGCGTGGGAGGCGTTCGCCGCCCGGGCCACCCACTGGGCGTTCTACGGCCTGATGATTGGCCTGCCGCTCAGCGGCTGGCTGTACGTCTCCACCCAGTGGCGGCACGCGGCGCCGCTGAACGTTCCCACGCTCTGGTTTGGATTGTTCGAAGTGCCGCATCTGTTCGGCCTGAATCAGACGTCCCCGTCGCTGCGCCAGTCCTGGGCGGAATGGACCGTTGAGACGCACGAGCTTCTGGCCTGGGGTGTGGTGGTGTTGCTGGTGTTACACGTTGCCGCCGCACTGAAACACCATTTTCTGAATCGCGACGCGGTGCTGGCCCATATGGTTCCGTGGATTCGCGTACCGGATGAGCCCGCGCCGCCCCGGAGTGTGGGCCGCCGTCTGGTGCTGGCCGCCGGTTTTGCGGCGATTCTGATCGGGACGGTGGCCTTCGCCTGGGCTTTGCTGCGTCCGCTCCCGCTTTCGGGCGCGGCCGCTGTGCGTGGCGAATCCCGGATCACGAACGCGCCGGAGGCCAACTGGGCGGTGGTGCCCGCCGCCAGTGAAATCACTTTTTCGGGCGAACACGCCGGCGTGGCGTTTCGCGGGCGCTTTACCCGCTGGCAGGCGGACCTCCGCTTCCACCCCGACGACCTCGCGCGCTCGCGGATCGAGGGGCGGTTTGAAACCGCCTCGGCCACCGACGGCGTGCCCTTGCACGACGAATCCCTGCCGCAGCCCGAATGGTTCGACTCGGCACGCCACCCGCTGGCGATTTTCCGCAGTACGGGCCTTGTGCCCCGTGGTGAAAATACCTACGCCGTCGAGGGGGTGCTGGTCATCAAAAACCGCGAGATTCCGGTTGCGCCGCTGACGCTGGAGCGCTCGGGCGATTCGATGACAATCCGGGGCCGCGTCGAGGTGGACCGGCGCACGGCCGACCTCGGCATGGAATCCGACCCGGATGCGCAATATGTCTCGCGCGAAATCGTAGTGGAGGTCCGCGTCGAAGCGCGGCCTAATTTGTCATTCCGAACGCAGTGAGGAATCTCGCTTTTCTGTAGCCAGATTCCTCGCCTTCGGCTCGGAATGACAACTCACTTCTTTAGCTCAAACGCCGGGCACTTCTTCGCCACGGGCGCGTTTTTCAGTGTGACGTACTGCGGCAGTCCCTTGCGGTAGGGCGGGTAGTCCTCGCCTTCAATCAGTGGCGCGAGATAGCGGCGGCATTCCTCGGTGATGTGAAATCCGTCGGCGCTGATGAATTCGCGCGGCATTTTCTTTTCGACGTTGGCGACTTTTTCCAGCGGCACGTCGCCCACGCCCCAGGCGTACGGCGAGTCGGATTGGCGCGCGAGGGACACCATCACGCCGGACTTTCCGGCCAGGGCCAGTTCCACGGCGTGCCGGCCGACCGCGTAGGACTGTTCGAGGTCGGTTTTGCTGGCGATGTGGCGCGCGGCGCGCATCAGGTAGTCGGCGATGGCGTAGTGGTATTTCAAGTTCAGCTTGGATTTGATCAGCGTCGCCAGCGACGCAGCGACGCCGCCCAGCTGGGTGTGGCCGAAGGCATCCACCGTCCCGGCGTCGGCGACGAATTTCCCGTCCGGATTCTTGATGCCCTCGCTGGCGACAATCGTGCACCAGCCGATCTTTTTGACCGTCGCGTCCACTTTGGCCAGGAATTTTTCCGCGTCGAACCCGATTTCGGGGAACAGAATCACCTGCGGGCCGTCGCCTTCTTTTTCGGCGGCGAGGCCGCCGGCCGCCGCCGTCCAGCCGGCGTGGCGTCCCATGACTTCCAGGATGAACACCCTGGTCGAGGTTTTGGCCATGCTGGCCAGATCGAAGCTCGCCTCGCGGATGGAGACCGCCGTGTACTTCGCCACCGAGCCGAAGCCGGGGCAGGTGTCGGTGAGCGGCAGGTCGTTGTCCATGGTCTTGGGGACGTGAATAGCCTGCAGGGGATAACCCAGCTGGACGCCGAGCTGGGAAATCTTGAGACAGGTATCGGCCGAATCGCCACCGCCGTTGTAGAAGAAGGTGCCGATGTCATGGGCCTTGAACACCTGGATCAGTCGCTCATACTCGGCTCTGTTTTTGTCAAAGCCCTTGAGCTTGTAACGACAGGAGCCGAAGGCGCCGGCCGGTGTGTACTTCAGCGCGGCAATCGCCTCCGGACTCTCCTGGGACGTATCAATCAGGTCCTCGGTCAGCGCGCCGATAATGCCGTTGCGGCCCGCGTAGACCGTGCCGATCCGGTCCGGGTGTCGGCGCGCCGTTTCGAGCACGCCGGCCGCGGAGGCGTTGATGACGGCGGTGACCCCACCCGATTGTGCGTAAAAGGCGTTGCGCGGCTTTGACATGCGGGAGGATCGTAGATAAAGGCCAAATAGCATACTGAAAACGGCGCTTGTTTCGCAGGCCGCGAACGGGTACCGTTGGGTCCGCTGCGGCGCGAACACACCGAACCGGC
>JAKEEJ010000187.1 GCA_022616655.1 Nevskiales bacterium
ATGCCATTCGTGCCGCTATCGAGTCGGCCGGAGCCGATGATGTCGTGGTCATCGCCGGCAAAGGTCATGAAACCACTCAAGTCTACGGAAAGAACGTGCGGTCATTCAGTGATCGTCATTTCATCGCCGACCTGGTCGGCGATGCACGCCTCCCGCCTCCCGCCTCCCGCCTCCCGTGATGGAACGCATGTCCGATCTTGCGCGCCGCATTGAGGGTTCGCTCCACGGCCGGGACGTGCGCTTCCGGCGAGCGGTCACCGACACGCGCCAGCTGCGGCGTGGCGACCTGTTCGTGGCACTTCGGGGGAAAAACTTTGACGGTCACGATTTCGTGCATCAGGCGGCCGGTCGCGGTGCGGTCGGAGCGCTGGTGTCGGAACCGGCGGGGTACGATCTGCCGCACGTGGCGGTGCAGGACAGCCTGCGCGGTTTGCAGGATTATGCCCAGTCCTGGCGCGGCGATTTCGAAGTGCCGCTGGTGGCGGTGACCGGCAGCAACGGCAAAACCACCGTGAAGCAGATGCTGTCCAGCATCTGCCGGGTCCGGGGGCCGGTACTGGCCACGCCGGGCAACCTCAACAATCACATCGGGGTGCCGCTGACCCTGCTGACGCTGCGCAGCGAACACCGCACCGCGGTCATTGAAATGGGCGCCAATCATTCCGGTGAAATCACCCGCCTGGCCGAGATTGCGCGGCCGGACGTGGGGGTGGTGACCAACGCCGGCGATGCTCACCTGGAAGGATTTGGATCGCGCGAGGGCGTGGCCCGGGCCAAGGGCGAGTTGTACTCCGCGCTGGGGGATCACGGTATCGCCGTGATCAACGCGGACGACGCGTTTGCATCGTTGTGGTACGAATGCGCGGGCGGTGCCGAGCGGATCCGTTTTGGCCTGTCCGAGGACACCGACGTACGCGCCGTCAATCCGCAGTTGGAATCACCGGACGTTTCCCCCGGCATGAGCTTTGAACTGCGCCTGCCGGAAGGCCGCCTCCGCGTCCGTGTGCCCTTGCCGGGGTTGCACAACGTGCGCAATGCACTGGCCGCCGCGGCGTGCGCGGTGGCGCTGGGGCTGGATGCGCGTGACATCGCCACCGGACTGCTGAACGTGCAACCGGCACCGGGGCGCCTGAGCTGGCGCCGCGCGCTCAACGGTGCCCGCCTCCTGGACGACAGCTACAACGCCAACCCGGACTCGCTTCAGGCCGGGCTGGACGTGCTGGTGACTGTTCCGGGTCGGCGCTGGCTGGTACTGGGCGATATGGGTGAACTGGGGGCCGATGCCGAGCCGCGACATCGCGAAGCAGGAGCCGCCGCCAAGGCCATGGGTCTGGAGCGGCTGTATTCGGTCGGACCGCTGGCCCGTCAGGCGGCGCTGGGGTTCGGTGAGGGTGCGGTGCACTTCGAGACGGCGGACGAGCTGGTGCAGGAGGTGGCGCGACGTCTGACGCGGGAGGTGGCGGTGTTGGTAAAGGGTTCACGGGCGGCGCACATGGAGCGTGTCGTGGCAGCGCTCACCGGCGACGAATCCCTGGCGGGGACTCACTGATGCTGTACCAGCTGGCGAACTGGCTGGAGTCGTTTGAGAGCGGCTTCCGTGTTTTCAACTACCTCACTTTCCGCGGCATCCTCTCCATTCTGACGGCGCTGTTGTTTTCGCTGCTGTTCGGACCGTGGCTGATCCGTACCCTGACGTTCCGCCAGATCGGCCAGGTGGTACGCAACGACGGCCCCCAGACCCACCTGAGCAAAGCCGGTACGCCCACCATGGGAGGCGCGATGATTCTGGCGGCCATCACGATCGCGACCCTGGCCTGGGCCGACCTGGGTAATCGCTTCGTGTGGCTGGTGCTGGGGGTGACATTGGCCTTCGGTGCTGTCGGTTTTGTGGACGATTACAAGAAAATCCGTTACGGCTCCGCCAAAGGCCTGTCGGCGCGCGTCAAATACGCCTGGCTGTCGGCCGCGGGGCTGGCCACGGCGACGGCCATTTTCGTGACGGCCAAAACACCGGCCGAAACGGCACTGCTGGTTCCGATGGTGAAGGACTGGGCCTGGCCCATGGGCGTGTGGTTCATTCCCTGGGCTTATCTGGTGATGGTCGGGTCCAGCAATGCCGTGAATCTGACCGACGGACTCGACGGGCTGGCCATCATGCCGGCCGTACTGGTGGCGCTGGCGCTGGCCGTGTTCGCGTACGCCAGCGGCAACGTCAAGATTGCCGCGTATCTGGGCATTCCCTACATCCAGGGGCTCGGCGAGGTGGCCATTTTTTGTGTCGCCATCACCGGTGCAGGCCTGGGTTTTCTGTGGTTCAACGCCTATCCGGCACAGGTGTTCATGGGCGATGTCGGCGCCCTGGCGCTGGGCGCCGCGCTCGGCGTGGTGGCGGTGCTGGTGCGTCAGGAAATCGTGCTGGCCGTCATGGGCGGCGTTTTTGTGGCGGAAACCGTGTCCGTCATTCTGCAGGTCGCGTCCTACAAATTGTACGGGCGGCGCATTTTTCGCATGGCGCCGCTGCACCACCATTTCGAACTCAAAGGCTGGCCGGAACCCAAGATCATCGTGCGCTTCTGGATTGTCACGCTGATCCTGGTGCTGATCGGTCTCGGCACGCTGAAGGTGCGGTGATGCAAAACGGGAGACGGGAGACGGGAGACGGGAGACGGCTGGTCGTCGGGTTGGGTGCGACCGGCGCTGCCATCGTGCGCTATCTTCGGCGCGAGGGTATTGCTTTTGTCGTTACCGACAGCCGTGCCCAGCCGCCGGGCCTTGACGTGCTCGGCGATGCACCCTGCGCGCTGGGTGGATTTGCCTGTCCTGTACCGCTGTCGGAGATCGAGGAGGCGGTTGTGTCGCCCGGCATCTCTCTATCCGAATCTTTCGTAATGAAACTGCGCGCCGCGGGCATCACCATCATCGGCGACATCGAACTATTTGCACGTGCGCTTGCCCGTCTCCCGTCTCCCGTCTCCCGTCTCCCGTCAGTTGTCGGCATTACCGGCTCCAACGGCAAGAGCACCGTGACCACTCTGCTGGGCGCCATGGCGGCGCGGGCCGGTCTGAACGTCGCAGTAGGCGGCAACCTGGGCACGCCGGCGCTGGATCTGCTCGCGCCAGACGTCCAGCTGTACGTGCTGGAACTGTCCAGCTTCCAGCTCGAAACCGTGCACAACCTGCGCTGCACGGCGGCGGCGAACCTCAACGTCAGCGCCGATCACCTTGACCGTCATCACGATCTGGCAGCGTACGCCGCGGCCAAGGGCCGCATCTTCAACGGCTGTGAGCTCGCGGTCGTGAACCGTGACGACCGCGAGACCCGGCGCAACGTCGAGGCCGCGTCGCGCGTGGTCAGCTTCGGCCTGGATACCGCGATGGAAGGCCAGTACGGACTGCTGCAGGTGGACGGTGAAGACTGGCTCTCCGCCCCGTCCCCCGACTCCCGACTCCCGTCCCCCGTCTTGAGCGTGTCAACGCTCAAGATCCACGGCCTGCACAACGCGGCCAACGCGCTCGCGGCGCTGGCACTGGCGGACGCGGTTGGCATTCCCCGCACCGCGAGTCTCGCCGTGCTGCACGAATTCAAAGGCCTGCGCCACCGCTGCGAGTGGGTCGCGGACGTCGGCGGCGTGACGTTTTTCAACGACTCC
>JAKEEJ010000035.1 GCA_022616655.1 Nevskiales bacterium
GGCTGCTCGAAGGCATCGAACATCACGTCGCCTGCAAGAACTTCGTCAAGGCCGCTTCGAAAGGGGTCGTCAAGGTCATGTCCAAGATGGGCATCTCCTCCATCCAGAGCTACCGCGGTGCGCAGGTGTTCGAGGCGCTGGGGCTGCGCCAGGACGTGGTGGACGAATATTTCACCTGGACGTCGTCACGCGTGGGCGGCATCGGCCTCGACGTCATCGCCCGGGAAGCCCTGACCCGTCATCGTGCCGCGTTTCCGGAGCGCCCGGTGAACGGCCACGTGTTGCCGGCGGGCGGGCTCTACCAGTGGCGGCCCGACGGGGAGTACCACCTGTTCAATCCCGAGTCCATCCACCGTCTGCAGAAAGCCGTACGGGTCGGCAGTTACGCGCTGTACAAGGAGTATGCGCAGGGCATCAACCATCAGGCGACGAACCTGTGCACGCTGCGCGGACTCCTCGACTTCAAACCGGGCGATGCCATCCCGCTGGATCAGGTGGAACCGGTGGAACGCATCCTGAAGCGTTTCAAATCGGGCGCCATGTCCTACGGCTCCATCAGCCAGGAGGCCCACGAAACCCTCGCCATCGCAATGAACCGCATCGGCGGCAAGAGCAACACCGGCGAAGGCGGCGAAGACCCCGAGCGTTTCCGTCCCCTGCCGAACGGCGACTCGAAAAACTCGGCCATCAAGCAGGTGGCCTCGGGGCGCTTCGGCGTTACCAGCGAGTATCTGGTCAATGCCCAGGAGCTGCAGATCAAGATGGCGCAGGGCGCAAAACCTGGCGAGGGTGGGCAGCTTCCCGGGGGCAAAGTCTATCCCTGGATCGCCAAAACACGCCTGACCACGGCGGGTGTGGGCCTGATTTCGCCGCCACCGCACCACGACATCTACTCGATTGAAGACCTCGCCGAACTGATTCACGACCTCAAGAACGCCAACCGCCACGCGCGTGTCAGCGTGAAGCTGGTGGCCGAGGTGGGCGTCGGCACGATTGCGGCCGGCGTGGCGAAGGCGCACGCGGACGTCGTGTTGATCAGCGGCTACGACGGCGGAACCGGCGCCTCGCCGCAAACCTCGCTCGTGCACGCGGGCCTGCCGTGGGAGCTCGGTCTGGCCGAAACGCACCAGACGCTGGTGCTGAACAAGCTGCGCAGCCGCATCGCGGTTGAAACCGACGGGCAGCTCAAGACCGGCCGCGACGTCGCCATCGCCGCACTGCTCGGCGCCGAGGAATTCGGCTTCGCCACCGCGCCGCTGGTGGCGGCGGGCTGCATCGTGATGCGCGTCTGCCACCTCAACACCTGCCCGGTCGGTGTCGCAACCCAGGACCCGCGCCTGCGGCAGCGCTTCACCGGCAAACCCGAGCACGTCGTCAACTTCATGCGCTTTGTCGCGGAGGAACTGCGCGAAATCATGGCGCAGCTCGGCTTCCGCACGCTGGAAGACATGATCGGCCGCGTGGACCGTCTCGAACCGCGCAAGGCCGTGGAACACTGGAAGGCACGCGGCCTGGATTTCAGCAACCTGCTCTACGTCCCCGAGGCCGGGCCCGAAGTGGGGCGCTACTGCCAGATTCCGCAGGACCACGGCCTTGAAAAATCGCTCGATCTCACGACGCTGCTCGAGCTGTGCCGGCCGGCGATTGAACGCGGCGAACCGGTCACGGCGGAACTGCCAATCCGCAACGTCAACCGCGTGGTCGGCACCATCACGGGCTCCGAGCTCACCCGGAAATGGGGCGGCCAGGGGCTGAAGGACGACACGATCCGCATTCAGTTCAAGGGTTCGGCCGGCCAGAGCTTCGGCGCCTTCATGCCCCGCGGCATGACCTTTGTGCTGGAAGGTGACGCCAACGATTACCTGGGCAAGGGCCTTTCGGGCGGCAAGCTCATCGTGTATCCGCCGGCGGCGTCCACGTTCGTGCCCGAGGACAACATCATCGTCGGCAACGTCGTGTTGTACGGCGCGACGGGCGGCGAAGCCTACATCCGCGGCATGGCCGGCGAACGCTTCTGTGTGCGCAACAGCGGCGTCAACGCCGTCGTCGAAGCCGTGGGCGACCACGGCTGCGAGTACATGACCGGCGGGCGCGTCGTCGTGCTGGGACCCACCGGACGCAACTTTGGCGCCGGCATGTCGGGCGGGATTGCCTACGTGCTCGACGAGCGCGGCGATTTCCCGGAACGGGTGAACACCCAGATGGTGGACCTCGAGCGGCTTGAGAAGCCCGACGAGGTGGCGGTCGTGCGCGCCATGATCGAACGGCACCTGACCTATACCGGGAGCACGCGCGCCCGTGCCGTACTCGACCGCTGGCAGACCCTGATTCCCCGCTTCGTCAAGATCATGCCCAGGGACTACCAGCGCATGATGGCGTGCATCAGCCGCGCGCACGGCCAGGGCCTCACGGGCGAAGAAGCCATCATGGCCGCCTTTGAAGAGAACGCCCACGACCTCGCGCGCGTGGGTGGAAACTGAAATGCGTCACGACTATCAGGACTCGGGGAAACCCAGGCCATGGGTCAGGTGCTTTTTCTTCGCTTTCTTACGCCTCACGCCTCACGCCTCACACCTCACGCATGGGTAAACCCACCGGCTTCATCGAATACTTGCGGGAACTGCCCGCGGATCGCACGCCGGTCGAGCGCATCCGGGACTGGAACGAGTTCCACTTCCACATGGCGGAACCGGCGCTGCGGCAGCAGGGCGCGCGCTGCATGGACTGCGGCGTGCCGTTCTGCCAGACGGGTACGCTGGTCAGCGGCATGGCTTCGGGCTGTCCCATCAACAATCTGATTCCCGAATGGAACGATCTCGTCTATCGGGGACTGTGGCGCGAGGCACTGGACCGGCTGCACAAGACCAACAACTTTCCCGAATTCACCGGTCGTGTGTGCCCCGCGCCCTGCGAAGGCTCGTGCGTGCTTGGCATCACTTCCCCGCCGGTCACCATCAAGAATATCGAGAACGCCATCGCGGACCGCGGTTGGGAAGAGGGCTGGATCGTTCCCGAACCGCCGACAACTCGTACGGGCAAGAAGGTCGCCGTCGTCGGCTCCGGACCCGCCGGGCTGGCAGCGGCAGCCCAGCTCAACAAAGCCGGCCACACGGTGACCGTGTTCGAACGCGAAGACCGTCCGGGTGGGCTGCTGATGTACGGCATCCCCAACATGAAACTCGACAAACGCGCCGTCGTCCTGCGCCGCCTCAAGCTGATGGAGGACGAGGGCATCACGTTCCGCTGCAACGCCGCCGTCGGCGATACCGTCCAGGCGCAACAGCTGCTGCGCGATTTCGATGCCGTTGTGCTCTGTACCGGTGCCACCGTACCGCGCGACCTGGCCGTCGAAGGCCGCGCCCTGAACGGCGTCCACTTCGCCATGGACTACCTGACCACCAGCGCCAAGGCGTTGCTGGACGGCGGGGCGGATCGCGCGCCGATCCACGCCAAAGGCAAAGACGTCATGGTCATCGGCGGCGGCGACACCGGCACCGACTGTGTCGGTACCGCGATGCGCCAGAACTGCCGCACGCTCACTCAGATTGAAATTCTTCCGAAGCCGCCTGCCGAACGGGCCCCGGACAATCCCTGGCCCGAGTGGCCCAAGGTCTACAAACTCGACTACGGACAGGAAGAAGCCGCCGCGAAATCCGGTCAGGACCCCCGCGTCTATCGCACGACGGTAAAAAAACTCGCCGGTGACGCCACCGGCCAGGTGCAGTCGGTCGTGAC
Source organism: Nevskiales bacterium (assembly GCA_022616655.1). Taxonomy (GTDB): domain Bacteria; phylum Pseudomonadota; class Gammaproteobacteria; order Nevskiales; family Nevskiaceae; genus JACPFV01. Next base: position 3,736 of record JAKEEJ010000035.1, read on the forward strand.
CGTGGACATCGGCTGGGAGAAAAACCCGGCCGGTCAGTGGATCGCCCAGGAACGCGCCGGCAGCGAAAAAATACTCCCGGCCCAGCTGGTGCTGATTGCCATGGGATTCCTCGGACCCGAGCCTCGCGTTCTCAAAGACCTGGGCGTGGACAGCGACGCCCGCAGCAACATCAAGGCGGAGCACGGCTGCTTTAGCACGAACGTGAAGGGCGTTTTTGCCGCCGGCGACTGCCGGCGCGGTCAGAGCCTGATTGTCTGGGCCATCAACGAAGGCCGCGGTGCCGCGCGCGAGTGCGACCGTTACCTGATGGGCGGCACGGACTTGCCGTGAACGGGAGACGGGAGACGGGAGACGGGAGACGGGGGGAAAAACTGTCGCTTCCAGCCACCCCCGATCCCATCCCTTCCTGCGAACGGTTGATTGCGGCGCTTGACGTGCCTGACGCCAATGCAGCGCGGGCTCTGGTCGTGCGCCTGGGCGATACCGTGGCGTTCTACAAAATCGGACTCGAGCTGTGCATGTCCACCGGCTTCTTCGGCCTGCTCGACTGGCTCAAGGCCGAAAACAAGAAAGTCTTCGTGGACCTCAAGTTCTTCGACATTCCGGCCACGGTCGCACGCGCGGTGGCCGGTCTGGCCGCCCGCGGCGCGGACTTCTGTACGGTGCACGGCAATCAGACGATGATGGAAGCCGCTGCGGGCGCCAAAACGGGGGCCCTGCGCGTGCTCGCCGTGACCGCACTCACCAGTCTGGACCGCGGCGATCTGGAAGACCTGGGGTTTCAATGCGACGTGGAAGCACTGGTGCTTTCGCGCGCCCGTCGCGCGCTGGCGGCCGGCTGCGACGGTGTGGTGTCATCGGGCCTCGAAGTCGCCCGCCTCAAAAAGGAGGTCGGCTCCAGACTGATCTGCGTCACCCCCGGCATTCGCCCGATTGAGAATCGGGACGAGTCATCGTCGAAGGGGGACCAGAAGCGGATCATGACCCCCGCCGCCGCCATCCAGGCCGGCGCGGATTACATCGTGGTGGGCCGTCCAATCCGCGATGCGGCCGATCCCCAGGCGATGGCACGGACCATTCAAAATGAAATTGCCCGGAACCTCTAACGACCGCCTGTTGCGCGCGCTCCGGCGCCAGCCGGTGGATCGTACGCCCGTGTGGATGATGCGCCAGGCCGGGCGTTACCTGCCCGAATACCGGGCCACACGCGCCAAAGCCGGTGATTTCATGACGATGTGCCGGTCGCCGGAGCTGGCCTGCGAAGTCACCCTGCAGCCACTGGAACGCTTCCCGCTCGACGCCGCCATTCTGTTTTCGGACATTCTCACCATCCCTGACGCGATGGGGCTGGGCCTGTATTTTGTGGAGGGTGAAGGACCGCGTTTCCATCATCCCGTGCAAACCGCGGAGGCCATCCGCCGGCTGGGTGTACCGGATCCGGAAACCGAGCTGCGTTATGTGATGGACGCAGTACGCACGATACGCAGCGCGTTGCGCGGCTCGGTTCCCCTGATCGGCTTTGCGGGCAGCCC
>JAKEEJ010000188.1 GCA_022616655.1 Nevskiales bacterium
ACAAGTCTGTCTGTTCGGGTGCGGGCTCCCGCTCGGCAAATGAACAGCGGTGCGCCACGCCGGAATCAAACCAAACGTCCAGCGTGTCCCCAAGTTTTTCGTACTGGGCCGCTTCCGTCCCCAGCCAGTCGGCGGCGTTGGAACTGAACCAGGCCTCCAGACCTTCCCGCTCCACCCGGTCCGCCACCGTGCGCAGCAGAACGGGGGTGTCCGGATGCAGGGTGTTTTTCTCCTTGTGCACAAACAGCGCCAGCGGCACGCCCCAGTAGCGTTGGCGCGAGATGCACCAGTCCGGCCGGCCGGCCACCATCTCCCGGATGCGCGCCTCGCCCCAGGCGGGGATCCATTTCGTTGCGGCGATACCTTTCAGCGCCTGCGCGCGCAGACCGCGGCCGTCCATCGAGATGAACCACTGCGGCGTGGCGCGAAAAATCAGCGGCGTCTTGTGCCGCCAGCAGTGCGGATAGCTGTGCGTGAGGGTCGCCTTGTGCAAGAGCGCGCCCGCGCCGGCCAGTGCGGCGAGAATCGCGTCCTCGGCTTTGCGCACGTGCAGGCCGGCAACCACCGGCGCGCCTGCATTGAAAACGCCATTGCTGCCGACGGGATTCTCCACCGGCAAGCCGTGTTCTTGGGCCACTGCAAAATCTTCAAGCCCGTGGGCCGGCGCGGTGTGGACCAGACCGGTGCCGGCCTCCAGCGTGACGTGCTCAGCCAAAACGACGGGCACCTGCCGCGCGATAAACGGATGGCGCGCCTTGAGACCTGCCAGCTGTTTTCCAGTCAGAGGGGCGGCGCCTTTCCGGATGTGTGCCTCACCGATTCCGTAACGGCGCGCACACTCACCGGCCAATTTTTCGGCCACGACCAACCCACCGTGTTGGGGATGCTCCAGCAGCACGTACTCCAGGTCGGGATGCACCGCAATCGCCTGATTTGCAGGCAAGGTCCAGGGCGTGGTCGTCCAGATCACGAACCTGGCGTCCGCTGGGCCCTCCTGGAAACTGCCGAACCGCCTGGCCAATTCACTGGGATCTGCCACAGCGAAGGCGACATCCACGGCCGTGGACGACTTGTCCTGGTATTCCACCTCGGCCTCGGCCAGCGAAGAGCCGCAATCCAGGCACCAGTGCACCGGCTTGGCGCCGCGCACCACGTGGCCGCGCTCGATGATATCCGCCAGAACGCGCAGCTGCTCGGCCTCGTAGGCCGGACTCATGGTCAGATACGGCCGTTCCCAGTCGGCCAGAATGCCGAGCCGCTTGAAATCCAGCCGCTGACGTTCGATCTGCTCCTGCGCGAATGCGCGGCACTTGTCACGGAACGTCCTGGCGTCAATTGCGTCGCCCACTTTTCCGTGCTTCTTTTCCACCTGCAGCTCGATCGGCAACCCATGGCAGTCCCAGCCGGGAATGAACGGCGCCCGATGACCCGACAGGCGCGCGGCCTTGACCACGATGTCTTTCAGTACTTTGTTGACAGCATGGCCGATGTGAATGTCGCCGTTGGCGTACGGCGGGCCGTCCACCAGCCAATAAACGGGGCGCTCCGCGGAGGCATGTTGCACCTGCGTGTACAGCTGTTCGGCCTCCCAGCGGGCCAGGATTTCGGGTTCGCGCCGGGCCAGATCGGCCTGCATCGGAAACTTCGTTTCCGGCAGGTTCAGGGTGTGTTTGTAATCAGTCACGTTGCTTTCAAATAAAAAAGCGTCTCGCGCAAAGCACGCCAAGGACGCCAAGAGATGCTTTTATACAAGATTAAAGTCGTTCTGAGCGGCTTTGGTGAAATGTCTTTTTGCATCCGCCAGATCGCGCTGCATCTGCACCGCCAGGGCCTTCAGCGATTCGAAGCGTTGTTCTGACCGCAGAAATTTTAGAAACGTCACATCCATCACCGCTCCGTACAACTCGCCCACGTCCCCGAACAGGTGCGTCTCCAGCAGGCACGACGAATGTTGCAGCGTGGGGCGCACACCGATACTCGCCACGCCCGGCCAGCGCCGACCGCCCATCTCCGCCTCAACCGCATAGACCCCCAGACACAGGGCCGGCCGCCGACGCAGCACGATATTGGCCGTGGGCATGCCCAGGGTGCGGCCCAGCTGGAGACCGGGCCGGACACGTCCGCTCAGACTGTACGGCCGTCCCAGCAACTGCGCGGCGCGTTCCAGGTCCGGCACCGCCAGCACCGCCCGCACGGCCGTAGAGCTGACCCGTCCGCCATTCTCGGTCACCGTACCCAGCGCTTCGGCGTCGAATCCGTGCTGCCGCCCCAGATCCCGCAACAGCGTAAAGTCGCCACCCCGCGCCGCGCCAAAACGAAAGTCGTCGCCCACCACCACTGCTTTCACGCCCAGACGCCGCACCAGAACCGTTTCGATGTACTCCGTAGCCGGCAGCGCCGCCCAGTGGCGATTGAAGCGCACGCACAGCACGCGCTCCACACCGGCCGTCGCCAGCCGGGCCAGACGATCACGCAGCGTCGCAATGCGGCCGGGCGCGCGGCCCGGCGCAAAAAAATCCCGGGGCGTCGGCTCGAACATCTGCACCGTCGCCGGCACCTTGAAACGTCCGGCCTGTTCCCGCAGACGTGCCACCAGAGCCTGATGTCCGCGGTGAAACCCGTCGAAATTTCCGATGGACAGTACACAGCCGCGGTGCCGGTCCCGCAGATTGTGCAGCCCGCGGATCAGCTCCATGCGCTCAGAATGCCGGGTAAGGACCGGAATTATAACGGCTCAGCCTGCGTGATGATGAAAGTGCCGGAGCCGCAGCCCGGTCGCC
>JAKEEJ010000036.1 GCA_022616655.1 Nevskiales bacterium
GTGTTCTCGTCCCCCTGGGCGGGCAGCGCAGCCCCCGTGTACAGACGAGCCAGTACAGACTCCAGACGCTGCCGGACTTCATCGCGCAGGGCTTCCAGCGGTTCCGTCAGCATCAGCGCCTTTTCCCCATCGCGCAGGGGCAGGTACTCGGCCGAACGGATGCGTTCGTCGAGCAGCGCATAGTGCAGCAGTTGCACGTCTTCGCCGGCTTCCACATCGGCTTTCTTTGGAACCCGTCCGGTCTTGTAGTCCACGACGGTCACCGTGCCGTCCGCGTATGTTTCCAGGCGATCGGGACGCCCCACCAGATGCGCCGGACCCAATATCTGTTCCAGCTTTGCTTCCGCCTGGACCGTGCCCGGGGCAGGCCGTTGTTCCAGCCAGTCGAGCAGCTTCGGAATCGAGGCGCGAAATTCCGTGGTCCAGCTCAGCGCCAGCGTGTGCGTGCGCAGATCACGGGCAAACACCGCTTCGGCCAGTTCCTCAAACCGCGCCTGGGCCTGCGCACGGTTGGCCACCGTGATGCGCTCGGTGAACGGTGCGGGCAGACCGGCCAGCGGTTCGGTAAACGCCTGCAAAATCCGGTGCACGCGGGTGCCGTAGTCGGAGCGGTCCGGATCTTCATCCGGTGCCTGTTCGGAGCGCAGACCCAGCAGTTTGCCTGCATAGAACCGATAGGGGCAGTCCAGCAGGGACTGATGGGCGCTGGCGCTGAGTTCCGCCAGCAGCAGATCGGGCGGCGCGGCCGGCGCCGGATGGGGCAGGGGAACCGCAGGCCATCCGGGCGTTGCGCTTGTGGCGACTTCGGTTCCGGGATGATCCGCCAGGTGCGCCAGTTCGGAGTTGCGCAGAGAAATGTTCCAGGCCTGTGCCTGCATTTCCAGCGCTTCCAGCCAGGGGCTGGGCCGGGCCGGTTCGTCCGGAAATTCCGCGGCATAAGTTATCCATACCCGCGGGGCCGCCTGCAGAACACGACACAGCCGCGCGAGAGTCCAGGCCCGATGCTCCGTCCAGCCGGGGAGACCCAGTTCGTGCCGCACCGTCTGATTAAAAAAAGGATCCGCAGGCAGGGTGCCGGGCAGACGCTCGCGGCTGGCGCCGGCCAGGATCAATACGTCGCAACGCAACGCCTGCGACTGTTCCAGCGGCAGCAGGCGTACAGGACCGTGGCGGCTTTCCGGAACGAAGGTTTCACTTTCAATCGTACGATCCAGCAGGTGCCGGAATCCATCCGCATCGAGAGGCAACGACACGCGCCGTAACGCGACGTGCAGCTGTTCAAGCACCTGGGTCAGTTGCACGCCGGCGGCATCCTGCCGGAAACGTTCCCACAACCCCAACTCCTGCAGGGCTTTGATCAGTGTCCGGATCCGGCCCTGGCCGTCCGGTTTGTGGTTTGACGGCACGTTGAGCGCCGCGACCGACTGGATCTTGCGCAAGAGTCCGACGAGCCGCTCGTCCTGGGCGACGTCCAGCAGGATTTCAAGCCCGCCCTCGATGTTTTTGGCGTAGACCAGATCACGCTCCAGGTGCTGCAAAGCCTGTGGATCAATCTCCACGAAACCGGACTTGAGCAGTTCCAGCAGTGGCCGGAAATGAAAACGGCTGTCGAGACAGTCCAGCCAGCTGTTCAGCGCGGCGGCGGCACGACTGGTGGAGAGTGCCCAACCGACGTGGTCCTGCAGAGGCACGCCGGCCCGCTCCAGCAGGGCACGGAGACGGCGTGCGAGGCGGCGGTCCTGGGTCAGGACGACAATGTCCCGCGCGCCGTCCAGCAGGGCCTGGCGAACGGCGAGGTCTACGCAGCGCGCTTCGTGTTCCGGTCCCGTGGCTTCCACCAGATGCAACGGGCACGCCTCCACAACGGACTGCGGCAGGCCGGCGGGATCGGGCGCACTCTCCGAAAATGCCGCATCCAACAGGCGACCCGGAAAATTCTCAGACGGACTTCCAACGGCACAGATCTGCTCCGGAGTCACGCCGAGCGACTGGCACAACACTCTGCAGGCCTCGCCGTCGTGACCTTCCAGGCGCCCCTGCAGCCACAATTCGACGCGTCCTGGGTGCAGGGCTTCTGCAATGGCCCCGGCTTCGCTCCGGCTGAACCGGTCAAATCCCAGCAGATATATTTGCTCTTTTCCATTCAGAGTATTGAAAGCATCTTTTAAACGTTGTCGGTAAACCGACGCCGGATTACGCCGATCGGTCTGTTCGAGAAACGCCTGCCACAGGCGCTGCACGATCTGTGCCTCCCGGCTCAGCCAGGCCAGCGGTTTTGCGCCATAGGCGTTCTGAAGGCGTGCCGCAAACGCGGCGGCGTCGCTGCCGGGATCCACGTTGCTTGCGCTCAGTTCTTCGAACAGGCTGAACAGGGCTTCCGCCATCCGCGCGCTATCCTGACCCGGAAAAAAATGGCGGTGACGCGACAAGGCTTCAGCCAGATGCAGGCGGCATTCCAGCATGCCGAGTGGTGCGCCATCGCTGGCGCGTGCATTGGCAAACCCGGCCAGCGTAAGAATGTGGGGACCCAGTAATCCGCGCCCGGCCCGTCGGGCCAGCTCCCGGCGCAGAGGTTGAACGATCGGCAGGGCCGGGACGAGTACGGTGACCGTGCTGAGGTCGGGCAGCTGAGGCGCGTGACGTTCCAGCAACTGCCCGGCGCCCCAGTCCAGCAGATCCACCGAGGGCGGCAGCAGGAAGACCGGGGTCGGGGCAGGTATTGTCATACTGAGCGAAGCGAAGAATCCGGCCCTGCCGTCCTGAATCGCATGAGGCGACGAAGGATCTAAACAAGATCCTTCGCTTCGCTCAGGATGACAAGTCCGAACTAAGTTGGACTTGTCATTTTTCCAACAACGGCAGCTTGTTGGGCTTTCCGTCCCACTCGGCAGCATCGGGTGGAGCGTCTTTTTTCTCGGTGATGACCGGCCACTGTCGGGCCAGATCTTTGTTCAGTTTCAGAAAATGCGCCTGTTCAGGTGGCAGATCGTCTTCGGCCACAATCGCCTTGGCCGGACATTCGGGCTCGCACAGGGTGCAGTCTATGCACTCGTCCGGATCAATCGCCAGAAAATTAGGGCCTTCGTGAAAGCAGTCCACGGGACAGACTTCCACGCAGTCGGTGTACTTGCACTTGATGCAGTTTTCAATAACGACAAAGGTCATGAAAGGGCCATCTGAATTTGTCCTGATGCGGGATTTTAAGGCAATTGAAGTTCAGCGTTACCGTCCGTACGGGAAACTGAACGCGGGGGCGGGGGCAGATCAATGGTATGAAAGCCGGCACGACCGGCCGCCCGGTCGGCGTAAAAGAGCTTCAGCGACTGCAAAACCGTGCGGAAGACAATCTGGTCCCAGGGAATTTCATCCTCGCGCATCAGGACCACCTCGGAGCTTTCCCGGGTGGGTTCGAAGCGCGGTGCCTTCAACCGGCCGCGGTGGATCATGTTGACCTGGCGCACGTGCGGCACGTTGATGACCACGAACAGTTCACCCACCTCGACTTCGGCCTGGGTTTCCTCCAGCGTTTCGCGTGCGGACCCCTCGCGGATCGTTTCATTGAGTTCCAGGAAACCCGCAGGAAACGTCCACGAACCCAGCCCGGGTTCAATCGCCCGCCGGCACATCAGGATGCGATCCTCCCATTCCGGGATGCATCCCACAATGATCTTCGGATTCTGATAGTGCACGGTCCCACAGGCCGGGCAGAAGTGCCGCGGCAGATGGTCCCCATCGGTGACTTTATGCACGAGCGGTTGACCGCAATTACTGCAAAATTTCATCGTAAGCAGTTATCGGGAAAGGAAAATTTCCTCACTTCCGGAATGGTGCCGAAGGAGAGACTCGAACTCTCACTGGGGGTTACCCAACGGGATTTTGAGTCCCGCGCGTCTACCGGTTCCGCCACTTCGGCGCGGCGGGCATTATAGAGTCATTCCCACTGCCTGATTCCATGCGCCGTTCCGATTTCCGCTACGAATTGCCGCCGGAACTGATCGCCCAGCATCCGCCCGCCGTGCGCAGCGCCGCCCGCCTGTTGTGCGTAGAGCCCGGTGGGGCTTTACGCGATGCACACATTGCCGATTTTTCAAACGAACTGCGCCGGGGCGATCTGCTGGTCTTCAACGACACGCGCGTGATTCCGGCGCGCCTGTACGGTGAAAAAGACAGCGGCGGCAAGATCGAAATTCTGATTGAGCGCGTGCTGGACCGACGGGAGGCACTGGCCCAGATCCGGGCCAGCAAAGCACCCCGACCGGGCGGGCGCCTGCACGTGGATGGAACACACGGTGCACTCCTCGTGCTGGACCGTGAAGACGACTTCTTCCGCCTGCGGTGGGAAGGCGAGGGCACCGTCCTGGAACTGCTGGAACGGCACGGACACATTCCTCTGCCGCCGTACATTGCACGGCCGGACGCGGCGTCCGACCGCGAGCACTATCAAACCATTTTTGCGCGCGAGCCCGGCGCCGTCGCCGCTCCCACGGCCGGCCTGCACTTTGACCCGGCGCTGGTTGCGGCCGTACGCGCTCGGGGCGTGGACATCGGCTTTGTCACCCTGCACGTTGGCGCCGGTACTTTTCAGCCGGTACGGGTGGAAGAGGTGTCACAACACCGGATGCATCCCGAGCGTTACAGGGTTACACCGGAACTGGCCGGCGCCATCGGCCGGACCCGCCGCCGCGGCGGCCGGGTGGTGGCGGTGGGCACCACCGTGGTCCGTGCGCTGGAATCAGCCGCGAAAGAGAACTCTCTCCATGCGTCTGACGCTGTATCTCCCACATCTGCCGAAGAGACGCGAGGGGGAATTTTGACGGTTGGCGAGGGTGAAACCCGCCTTTTCATCACGCCCGGCTTCCGCTTCCGGGTCGTCAACGCCCTGCTGACCAATTTTCACCTGCCCGAGTCCACCCTGCTGATGCTGGTCTGCGCCTTTGGCGGTTATGAACGGGTGCGGGCGGCTTACCGGCATGCCGTGGCGCAACGCTACCGCTTTTTCAGCTACGGCGACGCCATGTTTATTTCAGGTCCGCACCACGGTTGACGGCCTGCGACGGCGGCCGCTTAAACGTCACTTCTGAAACAGCCGGGAAAGATGGAGCGTGTCCATACCGCTCCGGCCGAACGTCTGGAGTACGCCAGGTACTCGTCCCGGTCCGAAACGTCGAAAAGGTTAAGGGCGTAAACCGGATGCGGCATCAGGATTCCCCAGGCGCGGTGTCCGTGGAAGTGTAATGGGGCGGCTCGTTCATCCGCTCGCGCGATTATTCACGGATTTCCGGTTCGACCAGGCTCGCAAGCAACGTCAGCGACTGCTGCCAGCCGATATAGCACGCCTCAACCGGGATCACCTCCGGTATCCCCTCCTGCACAACGTGCAGTTCCGTACCGCAGGATACCGATTTCAACGTGACGGTGGTCTGCATGA
>JAKEEJ010000189.1 GCA_022616655.1 Nevskiales bacterium
AACGGCAGGCAGATCGCCGTACCGCCTTCGGCTTCAATCAACCGGCACAGATTTTCCGACTGGTGCGCCGGGCGGGTAACGAGTACGCGCACTCCCGCCTCCCCAATCACGGCATGACCGGCCACGGGCACGGTGCAGGCACCGCCCAGACGGGCGTTCAGCGCACGTTCGGCGGTCAACCGCGTCGCGCTGAGCGGATCGTTCAGGGGCGTCAACCGGCGGCGCGTCACTTCGTCATTCTCGCGGCATTCAATCCCGATAATGCCCTGACCGATGGCCGGCACGAAGCGCTCCACGTCCAGGGCCTCCCGGATGCGCGCCGACAGACCCAGACGCCGGAGTCCGGCGCAGGCCAGCAGTACGGCATCGCAGCGACCTTCGTCGAGCCGCGTCAGACGGGTGCCGACGTTGCCGCGCAGATCCAGCATCTGCAGATCGGGACGCTCCGCGCGCAACTGCGCCTGGCGCCTCAGGCTCGAGGTTCCCACGCACGCGCCGCTGGGCAGCTCCCGGAGCGTTCCGGCACAACCCGACACAAAGGCGTCGCGCGGGTCTTCGGCGGGCAGAAATGCCGTGAAACACAGGCCGCCCGGTCCGGCGACCGGCACGTCTTTCATGGAGTGCGCGGCCAGATCGGCGCGCCCTTCAAGCAGGGCTTCCTCGAGCTCCTTGACGAACAGGCCCTTGCCGCCGGCACCGGCCAGCGGCCGTTCCAGCCAGCGATCGCCGGTGGTGATCAGCGGCACCAGCTCGACACCAAGATCCGGGTACACGGATTCCAGTCGCGTCTTTACGTGACCGGCCTGCCACAGGGCCAGCGCACTCTGGCGCGTGGCGATCCGCAAGACCGCCGTCACGGAACCTGCTGGTTTTTGATGAGAAAACGCCGCACCTCCGCCACGCGCCGGCGCGACACCGGCAGGGAAACGGCCGCATGACGCAGGCGCACGAGGTGGGACTCCGGATCGGCCCCGTGCTCCAGGCTCACGATGAAACGCGTCGCCGCCAGCACTTTGCGGTGGATGCGCAGAAACCAGGGGGTAAAATCCTGCTCCAGGGTTTTGAGCGATTCTTCGATGAGCACCTCGCCGTGCAGATGATGCACGACGGTGTATTTATTGTCGGCCTGGAAATAAACAATGTCCTCCGCCGTCACGCGTACCAGACCGTCGCGGGTATTGGCCAGCACGAATTCGCGCTGCGGCCGTGCGGCCGCGTTGGCCGCCAGTTCCAGCTGCGTGGCCCGGCTGGGACGGCGCGCCCGCTGCAGGGCCTCCAGCAGCTTTTCCTTGCGGACGGGCTTGAGCAGATAGGCCGTGGCGCTGGCGTCAAAGGCCGACACGGCATACTCGGAAAAGGCCGTTGTAAAGACAACCGCCGGCGGCATCTTCTCCAGCGCCAGCCGGTGCGCCACCTGCAACCCGTCCAGGCCCGGCATGCGGATGTCCAGCAGCACCAGATCCGGCTGCTGGGCGCGGATCACCTCCAGCGCGTGGGCACCGTCGCCGGCTTCGCCCACCACTTCGTAACCGGGGAATTCACCCAGCAGCCGCCGCAGGCGCTCGCGCGCCAGCGGCTCGTCGTCCACGATGACCACTTTCATGCGTTCTTCACCACCGGCAAATGCAGGCGCGCCACATACTGCGCGCCCTCTTCGCCAAGCTCCAGTCGGGCCTGGTCGCCGTAAATGAGCGCAAGACGCTGGACAATATTGTCCACTGCCAGACGCTGGCCTTCGTGGGACGCGGCATCAGCGTCGGGGCGGGAGTTGCTCACCTCAATTCGCAGCATTGCCTCCTGGCGGTGCGCGGCAATCCGCACTGAACCGACGCCGGAACCCCGTTCAACGCCATGGTAGATGGCATTTTCCACCAGCGGCTGAACCGACAATAACGGCACGTCGAGCCGAGTGGTGTCCTCCGCAATGTCCCAGTGTACGTTCAGGCGTTCTCCGAGACGGGCCTGCTCGATGCGCAGATAAGCACGCGCCAGCGCCAGCTCGCTGTCCAGCGGGACCAGCCGGCTGCGTGCCTCCAGGCTGGCGCGCAGCAATTCGGACATGTCCTCAATCAGGCGCTCGGCCTCCTCGGGCTTCGAACCGACCAGCGCGGCGATGCTGTTGAGGCTGTTGAACAGAAAGTGAGGCCGGATGCGCGCCTGCAGGGCCTGGTAGCGCAGATCGCCTTCCGCACGCAGCTGCTGACGCCACTGGTGCTGCACCCAGAACAACCGCAGCACGAGCAGCGAAACCACCGCCCCGATGATCAGATGGCGGAACAGGAAACTGATCCGCGACTCCGGATTCACGGCAAACCCGGGGTCCACGTGCGGCAGGATTTCATAGCCCGCGGCGCTGATGGCGCCATTGATCACCACCAACAGGACCCAGGACACCAGGAACATGACCTGAACAGGCGCATGCCGCAGTTGCTGGCGCGCGGCGTACAAACCCGCCGCGCTGCACAGGCCCATGCATTGCAGGTACAGCGACAACAGGATGAAGCGCTCCAGCACGTCGGGATGAATCCCGGCGGCCAGGGTTAACACCACCGCGACCAGTTCCAGGATGAACACCAGCAGCACCAGGGACTGCCATCGGTTGAAATCCGGGATCAGTTCGCGGGCAGCTTCCGCTTGTTGGGGTTCCATGTACGGCTAACCTTGGCGCGTGACCGGCCCAGGGTCAAGCAGCGCCTTAGCCCGTTATACTGCGTGGCCTATGAAAAAGGCCCGCAACAAAAAGCCCCAAAAACTCTGGGGCGGGCGGTTCGCCGGAGCCACGGACAGCGGCGTCGAAACCTTCACCGAATCGGTCAGCCTGGACTGGCGGCTGTGGCCCTACGACATCGCCGGCTCCATCGCCCACGCCCGCATGCTGGGCAAGACCGGGGTGCTGACCGCCGCCGAATCCGGAAAAATCGTGGCGGGACTCGAATCCATCCGGCGCGAGATCGAGGCGGGTCGTTTTGAATGGGATCCGGCGCTGGAAGACGTGCACATGAACATCGAGGCACGCCTGACGCGCCGCATCGGCACGGCCGGCAAACGTTTGCACACCGGCCGGTCGCGCAACGATCAGGTCGCCACCGACCTGCGGCTGTTCGTGCGCGAGGCGATTGACGGGCTGATCGTCCAGCTCGAGGCACTGGGCGACGGGCTGCTGGACCTCGCGGAACGCGAAGCCGACACGATCATGCCCGGGTTCACCCATCTGCAGATTGCACAGCCGGTGACCCTGGGACACCACCTGCTGGCCTGGCGCGAAATGCTGTGGCGCGACCGCGCGCGCCTGCTCGACGCGCGCAAACGGGTCAATGTGCTGCCCCTGGGCAGCGCCGCCCTGGCCGGCACCTCGTTCCCCATTGACCGTGCCTACAGCGCGAAACTGCTGGGTTTCGAGGCCGTGTCCGAAAACTCTCTGGACGCCGTGTCCGATCGCGATTTTGCCATTGAATTCTGCGGCGCCTGTGCCCTGCTGATGGTGCACCTGTCGCGCTGGAGCGAGGAGCTGATCCTGTGGAGCAGCCCGCTGTTCGGCTTCATCGAGCTGCCCGACCGTTACTGCACCGGCTCGTCCATCATGCCGCAGAAGAAAAATCCGGACGTGCCGGAACTGGTGCGCGGCAAATCCGGGCGTGTGATCGGCCATCTCAATGCGCTGCTGGTGCTGATGAAGGCGCAACCTCTGGCGTACAACCGCGACAACCAGGAAGACAAGCGGCCCGTGTTCGACAGTTACGACACGGTGCGCGACAGCCTGCACGTGCTGACGGGGCTGATCCCTGCCATCCAGGTCAACCGCGCGGTCTGTCGGGCGGCGGCGGCCGGGGGATTCTCCACGGCCACCGATCTGGCCGATTATCTGGTGCGCAAAGGCCTGCCGTTCCGCGACGCCCACCGGGCCGTGGGCCGTGCGGTGGCGTACGCCGCCGGCCGGAATCTGGATCTGAAAGACCTGAGTCTGGCCGAACTCAAACGCTTTGCCGCAGCGACGGAACGCGACGTTTACAAATTTCTGACCCCGGAAGGGTCGGTCGCTGCCCGCCGGCATCCGGGGGGCACCGCGCCCGATCAGGTGCGCGCCGCCGTCCGCCGGGCCCGGCGGACGCGTTCTTGAGAGGATAGCGTCCGGTTACTGCGCCGCCGGCACCGACAGAGCGACAAACCGCCGGTCCCATTCGTCGCGCAGGGCTTTCAATCTCAGGTCCTGCCAGATGGCAATAGGCTTGCTCCGCAATTTTTGGCCGACTTCGGAGGTGGCGAAGTGCACGTTGCTGAACAGTTGCAGGTCGCCGGCCGTCTGCACGACACGGCCATTGTGGTCGGGGGTAAGCCGGGCGTCATAGGCACGCAATACCCCAACGTAGGCCACCGGATCGGACGGCACGAATTTGAACTCGTAGAGCCGGTCGTTGAAAAATTCCAGAGTGAGCTCACCGGTCACGTCGAGGTGCTGGTACGCCGGCGCCACGAGGGTATCGCGGTCGCCGGGCGGGTACTTCTCGCTGGGCGGCGTGCGCAGCGGCGTGACGGTGTACTTTACTTCTGCAGCATCGAGCGTCTGGCGCACGGCCCTGACCGACTGATAACTCTTGAAACCGCCGGGGAAGCGCACCGGGTCGGGCATGCTTTCCGTGAAGCGTTCTTTCTCGGGATGGTCGGCGACCTTCGCGACGCGCACATCGCTGACGGCCGTCCCACGGTTGTGAAATCCGCGGAGGCGATTTTCGAAATTAAAGCTGGGCAGCGGCCAGTTCAACCAGGTGCCGATAAAATACACGGCGACGCCCAGCGCCATCCAGCGCAAGGGTTTCCACCGTCTCCACCATCGGGGGGGTTGCAGAAAGGACCAGTCCATGGCGTTATCTTAGAGCGTGTTGACAATTGCCGCACCGGCTCCAGACCCCTTCCCGTGAAAAAATACCGGCCCGTGAGAAATGCGGGCCAAAGCCGTAAAATCCGCCGGACGACGGCGTTTCGGCGGGGGCGTCGCGCTTTTCTTTATCCGTTTGATGAGTTGCCTGTATGAAAAAATGGCGTTGCCTGATCTGCGACTTCGAATATGACGAAGCCAGGGGCCTGCCGGAAGAGGGGATTGCCCCCGGCACGCGCTGGGAGGACATTCCCGACACCTGGACCTGCCCCGACTGCGGGGCATCCAAAGCGGATTTCCAGATGGTTGAAGTGGCCTCCGCCTGAACAAAGCATCGTCGTCCGAACTTGATCCATCATTTGGAGAGCTCCGTGCCCGTTTTCCCGTCTGTTGAAGAAATTCTTCAGGAAAGCCCATGACGGTGACCGTCGCCGTTCCGAGGGAAACCCGGCCCCATGAGCGCCGCGTGGCGCTGGTCCCCATCACCGTCGCCAAGCTCAAAAAACTGGGCGTGACGTTGCATCTGGAGAGCGGCGCGGGTCAGGCCGCGTTCGTCCCGGACGAGCTCTACACCCGTTCGGGGGCCGTGGTCGGACCGTCGGTGGTGTCTTCGGCGGACATTGTCCTGAAAGTGCAATCGCCTTCGATTGAGGAAGCGCGACAGCTGCGCGAAGGCGCGGTGCTGTTTTCGTTCGTCTACGCGCACCGCGAGCCGGAGTTGGTCAAAATCCTGCGCGACCGCCGGATCACCTGTTTTGCCATGGAGCTGGTGCCGCGCATCACGCGCGCCCAGGCCATGGATGCCCTTTCATCCCAGGCCACGCTGGCAGGCTATTACGGCGCGTTGCTGGCGGCCACTCATCTCCAACGCCTTTTGCCGATGATGACAACAGCGGTCGGCTCGATCCGGCCGGCCAAAGTGCTGGTCATGGGCCTGGGCGTCGCCGGCCTGCAGGCGCTGGCCACCGCGCGCCGTCTGGGCGCCATGACCGAGGGCTACGATGTGCGTCCCGAAACCAAAGAACAGGCCGAATCGCTGGGCGCCAAGTTCGTGGACACCGGCGTGGATGCGCGCGGCCAGGGCGGCTACGCGCGCGAATTGACGACGGAAGAAAAAGCCAGCGTCGCCGAAACGCTTACAAAACACGTCCAGCAGGCCGACGCCATCCTCACCACCGCTGCGATTCCGGGCCGTCCGTCGCCGAAGCTG
>JAKEEJ010000037.1 GCA_022616655.1 Nevskiales bacterium
ACAAGACCCTTCGAGTACTGGCGTGCCTCGTCAAAATAGTCATGCCGGAACAGCATGTATTCATGCTGGGAGCGCGCGGCGGGATCCTGGGTATCAAAAACGCCAACCAGATCAAACTCCCAGGCGGTGGACCCATCCGCCCGCGGCCACAGGCTGGAGAGCAGGGGAATCTTGTCTCCTATTTTCCACCCGTAGCGATCGGCCAGGATCTTGGCCACGATGGCACCGGTGCGCGTGTTCAGGAACGCCTCTTTCTGGGCTTGTGGCAGCAGAATTTCGGAATACAGCTCCAGGTAGGGTTCCGGGTCCGTGGGAAACTGCCCGAAAAAATTCTTTTCATCCTGGTAGATGCCGCCAAACCAGGAGGCGAATACCACCCGCTTGACCCCCGGCACGGCCTGGATCTGCTGCACGTAACCGATCGGATTCAGTTGTGTGAGCGAATACTTGCCCGTGGTGATCAGCCGGTCAGCGCCGGCCAGGTTGGCGCCGGCGTTGAAGGCCTGCAGCACGCTTTGCAGCAGGCCGTACAGCAGAAACGCCACGACGATGGACAGCATCGTCAGAATCGTGCGCGGCTTGCTCCGCCACAGGGCAGCCCAGATCAGCGGGAAATACTTCACGCAAATCTCCCCGCCTCCTCTTTTCCAAAGGAGAAAGAACACAAGAACCCCCTTTGAAAAAGGGGGTCGGCGCGAAGCGACGGGGGGATTTTGATTGTCACGCGACGCGCTCCATCTGCTCGACCAGGACGCCCTTGTCCAGGTGCAGGACGTGGGTGGCAAATTCGGCGGCCTTGGCATCGTGCGTGACCATGACGAGGGTCTTGCCGTGCTGCCGGTTGAGCGTCTGCAGCAGATGCAGAATTTCGTCCGCCGTCTTGCGGTCCAGATCGCCCGTCGGTTCGTCGCAGACCAGCAGCGTGGAATCGGCCACCAGGGCGCGGGCAATGGCCACGCGCTGCGCCTGCCCGCCGGACAGTTCGCCGGGCTTGTGACGTGCCCGGTCGGCCAACCCGACAATCTCCAGCGCCGTCATCACATGCTGCCGTCGCTGAGTCTTGTTAAGCGACGTCAGTAACAGCGGCAACTCGACGTTCTTTTCGGCACTGAGCATCGGCAACAGATTGTAGAACTGGAAAACAAAACCAACATGGCGGGAACGCCAGCGGGCCAGCGCACCGGAGGACAGTCGGTTGATCTCAACGTCCTGCACCCGGATGGAACCCTGCGTGGGACGATCCAGACCGCCGATCAGGTTCAACAGCGTGGTTTTGCCGGAGCCGGAGGGCCCCATCAGGGCCAGAAAATCGCCCTGCGCGATTTCCAGATCCAGATTCTGCAACACCGGAACGGCCTGCTTGCCGCGGGTATAGGTTTTGGAAACACCCTTCAGTACGACCAGGGGCTGATTCATGGTGACTCCGTTTCGATTTTGACCCGCACCCCATCCGCCAGTTGATCCAGAGGGCCGAGCGCCACCCGTTCGCCCGCGCTGAGACCCGCCAGCACCTGCACCTGCTCGCCGCGCCGGAGACCCGGCGTGACCGCGCGCCGCTCGACCGTATCGTCCTTCAACACAAAGACGACGGTGACGCTTTCCTCCTGCGCCAGCGCCTGTGAGGGGATGAAGACACCCCTGGAGCCTTCGGAGGCATCGGCAGCGGAACGATCTTCCGGCAGAAAGGACACGCGCGCGCCCATGTCCGGAATGATACGCGGATCCTTGACGCGCAGGCCGATCCGCACCTTGACCGTCGCCTTGCTGCGGTCCGCGGCCGGAATCACGGCGATCACCTCGCAGGGAATCTTCCAGTCCGGATAGGCGTTGAGCGTGGCCTCCACGGGCTGACCCGGGCGTACCCGATTGATGAAGTTTTCGTTGACGTCCACCTCGATCTCGAGCGAGTCCATGTCCACGAGGGTGCCGATGCCGGTGCGGGTACCGGCGCCGCCGGCCGACAGCGGTGAAATCATCTCGCCGGGTTGTGCGTTCTTGACCGTGACCACCCCGGCAAACGGGGCGCGGATGACGCTGTCATCCAGGTTGCGGCGCTGCAGTGCGACGTTGCGCTCGGCCACGTTCACTTCTCCCTGGGCGCGTTCCACCTCGGCCGTAAGGGTTTCGACGCTGGACTGCGCGGCATCCAGCGCGGCGTCGCTCATGAGTTTTCTGGCGTGCAATTCCTGCGTGCGTTTGAGTTGCCGCTGCGCTTCGGCCCGCCTGGCGTTCGCCACGGCAAGACCCGCTTCGGCGGCCTCCCGCTGGGACTGTACCACCGCCAGTTGCGCACGGACCGTGCTGTCATCGAGGCGCGCCAGCACCTGGCCGAGCTTGACCGCCATTCCCTCTTCCACAAGCACTTCGGTCACCTTGCCGGTAATCTTGGCCGATACCACCGCCTGCCGGCGCGCAATCACATAACCGGACGCATCCAACACTGAGCCGGAGCCGGATGCAGCAGCGGCAGTCACCGCCGTGGCAACTCTGATGGGAACCGCGGTCCCGGGTTTCAGCACAAAAAAAACCGCTACGACAAGCCCCGCAACCCCCAGCGCCGCCAGTATCCACTTGCCAAGGCCACGGCCCGGAGATTCCAGATTGCGGTCAATCTTCAAATGGCCCAGCAGAACGCTTTTGTCATTCACGGGGGATTGGAGCCAGCCTGCGGAGAGGACGCAATTATGCCGAAGTACGCCGTGGATAAAAACGGAGCAACAAAATCAGCAGCAGGACAAGGGACCCGCCCCACAGCGGCGCATCACCCCAGCGCTGGTAGGGCGTCAAACCCCGGCGTGGCTGTACCGTACCGCGCAACACCTGTTGAGCGAACTGTGAGGTGCGCATCACCACTTTGCCATCCGGATCAATCAGCGCCGAAATACCGGTGTTGGCGACGCGCGCCATCCAGCGGCCGTTCTCCATGGCCCGCAGTCGCGAGAACTGCAGGTGCTGATGGGGTGCCGACGAACGACCGAACCAGGCGTCGTTGGTAACGTTGACCAGATAGGCCGCCGTACGTGCGTCGCGACGGACGTCATCACCAAAGACATCTTCGAAGCAGATCGAAACGGCCAGACGCCGGCCACCGGCGGTGAGCGGGACCTGTTGCGCGGCACCGACTGAAAAATCCTCGTAGGGTGTGCCCAACACATCCATCAGGGGCCGCAGGAATCCGGGAATCGGAAAATATTCACCGAACGGCACCAGGTGCCGTTTGTCGTAACGACCTTGTGCAGCGCCCACGGCGACCACGCTGTTGTAGTGCCGGTCACCGTCGGCCACCAGAATACCCAACAGCACCGTCGCGTTGCGCGCGGCGGCCTGCTTGTCCAGATCCGCCAGAAACCCCTCGCGTAATTGGTGGTACGGCTGAGTCAATGCCACTTCGGGCCACACCACCAGGTCGGCGGGCCAGGCCTGCTGGGTCAGGCGCCAGTGCCGCACCAGCGCTTCGTAACGCATGGACGGCAGCCATTTTTCATCCTGCCGGATGTCGCTCTGAACCAGGGCCACTGTCATCGGGTTGCCCTCGGGTTTGGTCCATTCCGAAGGTTTTGGCAACAGCAAAGTCAGAGCGGGGGTCAGCAACACCGCGCCGGCCCAGACGCGACGACGCGTATCCGGCTCAACCCCGATACGAAACAGCGCATAGGCCAGCAGCACAACCACCGCTGAAATTCCATGTACCCCCAACACCGGCGCCAGACGCGCCAGGGGCGTGTTGAGCAGGAGCTCGCCCAGGCTCAACCAGGGGAAGCCGTCAAAGAAATACCGGCCGCGAATCAGCTCCAGCAGCACCCAGACCGCGGGAACCGCTGCCCATCCCACGGGGCGCCGGAACAAGTCCAGCGCAGTACACACTGACGAAAACACCGCATAAAACGCCGCCAAACCGGCGCTGAGCGCCAGCGCCAGAGCTACACCCAACCAGACTGGGGCGCCCCCGTAGACGTGCGTGCTGATGTAGACCCAGTAAACGCCGGTTCCAAAATGGGCGAAACCGAACAGCCATCCCAGCAGCGCTGCTCGCCCGGGCGGGGTTCGCGCGAGCAGCGAGAACAGCAAGGCCAGGGCCGGCAGCGTCAGATACCACTGGCCGTACGGCGCGAAGCCCAGCGTGGCCAGTACCCCCAGCACGGGACTCATCCACCCGCGGACACGGTGCAGAATCGGGAACGGCATGGCCGGAGACGTTGACCGGGTCGGTCGTCGGAACAGCCGTTATGCTTCCGGCATCACGGTGACCTGCAACCAGTACACCCGACGGTTGTCGGCACGCTGCACGTTGAAACCGAAGCGGCCGATTTTCACGCTCTCGCCGCGGCGCGGTACGTGGCCGAAACGGTGAATCACCAGACCGCCGATGGTATCGAATTCTTCCGTCTGAAAATCGGCGCCCAACTGCTGATTGAACTCCGCCACGGGGGTCAACCCATTGACCAGATAGCGACGTTCGTCCTGCTTCTGGATTTTGGCGCTTTCGGATTCGTCGTACTCGTCGGCGATCTTGCCGACGATCTGCTCCAGTACGTCTTCGATGGTCACCAGACCGGACACGGCTCCGTATTCGTCCAGCACGATGGCCATGTGATTGCGGCTGCCGCGGAACTCCTTGAGCAGAACATTGACGCGTTTGGATTCCGGCACAAACACCGCCGGCCGCAGCAGACGGTTCAGATCGAAGGTCACCGGGTCGAAGCCCGACACCGTGGACGTGAAGCGCAACAGGTCTTTGGCCAGCAGAATGCCGGTCACCTGGCTTTTGGGGCCGGAGACTACCGGCACACGCGAGTGGCCCGACTCGGCCACGGTCCGCAGGATTTTGTCGAGCGGCCAGTCGGGCCGCACCACCACCATCTTGCCGCGCGTCAGCATGATATCGCGCACCTTCAGCTCGGCGGTGTCCAGCACGCCCTTGATCATCGAAAACGCATCGCCGTCCACCAGCTGCTGATCGCACGCCGCCCGCAGGATGGCGAGCAGATCCTCGCGCGTCTGCGGACCGACGGCCAGGCTCTGCGTCAGCTTGCGCCACCATTGAGGGACGGCGCGTTCAGGCGTTTTGCTCCGGCTTTTGGACTTGCTCATCGGCGGCAGTTGTAGGGGTCTGGAAATGAGAGGCGGGCCAGGACGGTACGCTCCCTGGATTGCATTTTTCGTGCGTCACGCGCGGTGACATGATCATAGCCCAGCAGATGCAGAATGCCATGCACCACCACGTGTGCCCAGTGGGCCGACGGCGGAATGTCGTACGCACGGGCCTCGCGATTGATCACCGGGGCACAGAGCGCGAGATCGCCGAAAACGGGAGGCGGGAGGCGGGAGGCGGGAGGCGTGTAAGAAAACGACAGCACGTTGGTAGACTTGTTCTTGCCACGGTAGCGACGATTGAGCGTACGACTTTCCGTCTCGCCGACGATGCGCAGTGTGATTTCGTTCTTCGTGCCGTTGAGCGCCGCCCGCGCATAGCGCCGCAGCGCGCTGGTTGAGGGAAGGGTCCTGAAAGACTCGGCGCACTGGACGGCAATCATTCTTTCCCCGACTCCCGACTCCCGACTCCCGACTCCCGACTTTCGTGGATTTCGTAGGCGTGCACGATGGCCTGGACCAGCGGGTGGCGCACCACGTCCTGTTTGCCAAACATCGTGAAGCGGATGCCCGCCACGTCCTTGAGCACCTGGATGGCGTGCCGGAGACCGGAGCGGTCCTGCCGCGGCAGGTCAATCTGGGTAATGTCACCCGTCACCACGGCACGGCTGCCGAACCCGATACGCGTCAGGAACATCTTCATCTGTTCAATCGTGGTGTTCTGAGCTTCGTCGAGAATGATGAAGGATTCGTTAAGCGTGCGGCCGCGCATGAACGCCAGCGGCGCGACTTCGATGAGACCGCGTTCCACCAGCCGTGTAACACGCTCAAATCCCAGCATCTCGTACAGCGCGTCGTACAGGGGCCGCAAATAGGGGTCCACTTTCTGGGCCATGTCGCCAGGCAGAAAGCCCAGTTTTTCACCGGCTTCCACGGCAGGTCGGACCAGCACAATGCGCCGGACACGATCGCCGTCCAGCGCCTGCACGGCGGAGGCCACCGCCAGATAGGTCTTGCCGGTACCGGCCGGGCCGATCCCAAACGTGAGATCGCAGGTCGCCATGTCGCGCAGATATTCACGCTGATGGGCACTGCGCCCCCGTACCATGCCCTGTTTGACATGCGCCACCGACTCTCCATCCCGCTCCGCGGAAGAAAGACGGCCGGCTGCCGGCCGGGGCGCCTCGGCAAGCCTGAGATGCACCTGCTCGGGGGTCAGCGAGCCCTCCTCTGCCTGTTCGAACAGGGAGCGCAGAATCTGCTTGGCGTGCGCCACCCCGGTCTTCGGCCCCAGCACGTGAAAGCGGTTGCCCCGATTGCGGATTTCCACACCCAGACGCCGTTCAATCTGACGCAAGTGGGCATCGAACGGACCGTTCAGGTTGGCCAGTCGCCGCAGATCGTCGGGCTCCAGCACCAGATCCAGACGACGGCGCGCCGTTGCGTGTGCTCGTGCACTCACGCGGCAACGGCATCCACGGTCTGCACCCACTGACCGCGCAGGGAATTGCGCAAAACCTCGGTGACGGTCACGTCCGCAAACCGCCCAAGCAACGCTGCGGGACCGTCAAAGTTGAGCCAGCGGTTGCTGGACGTACGGCCGGCGAGCTGCCCTGCACCACGGACGGACGGCCTTTCGACCAGCACGCGCTGCACCGTACCCAGCAGCTTCTGTCGGAAGCGGTCGTCCTGTTCGCGCAGCCGGGCCTGCAGCGCCTGCAACCGACGCTGCCTGTCGTCAGCACTCACCGTGTCACGCAGACTGGCCGCCGGCGTGCCGGGGCGCGGCGAGTAAAGAAAACAGAATGCCGTATCGAATTGCGCGTGCTCAACCAGATCCAGGGTGGCCTGGAAATCGTCCTCGGTTTCGGTCGGGAACCCGACGATGAAATCCGAGGACAGCGAAAGATCCGGCCGTACTTCTCGCACCCGTTTAATTTTCTCCAGATACTGAGCCCGGGTGTGACCGCGTTTCATCATGGCGAGGATACGATCGGAACCGGATTGCACCGGCAGATGCAAAAAACTCGCCAGCTTGGGCTGCTCGGCATAGACCTTTATCAGACTGTCGCTGAACTCCACGGGGTGGGAGGTCATAAAGCGGATGCGCTCGAGCCCGTCCAGTTGCGCCAGGTGGTCGATCAACAAGGCGAGGTCACAGGTTCCCTGTTCGCCCGTGTGTCCATGGATCCGGCCCCGGTACGCGTTGACGTTCTGTCCCAGCAGAGTGATCTCGTGCACATTCTGCTCGACCAGTCTGGCGCACTCGGCCAGTACATCATCCAGGGGCCGGCTCACTTCCTCGCCGCGGGTGTAAGGCACGATACAGAAGGTACAGTACCGGGAGCAGCCCTCCATGATGGAAACATAAGCCGTGGGGCCTTCCGCACGAGGCTCCGGCAAGTTGTCGAATTTTTCAATTTCCGGAAATCGGATATCCACCGCCGGTGCACGACGTGCACGGGCCTGTTCCAGCAATTCCGGCAGGCGATGCAGAGTCTGCGGCCCGAAAATCACGTCCACCATCGGGGCGCGCCGCGCGAGGTCTTCCCCCTCCTGGCTGGCCACACAACCGCCCACGCCGATGAGACGACCCGGTTTTTCCGCTTTCCAGGATTTCCAGCGGCCCAGCTCGGAGAAAACCTTTTCCTGCGCTTTTTCACGCACCGAACAGGTATTCAGCAACAGCAGGTCCGCTTCTTCGGCGTGCTCTGTGCGCCGATAACCGTGCGAACGGGCCAGCACATCGGCCATCTTGGCCGAGTCGTACTCGTTCATCTGGCAGCCGTAAGTCTTGATGTAGACCCTGGGGCTGGGGTTGGAACCGGTGACAAAGGGTACGGCAGTCATGCAGACCGGAGGGTATACGCGGGTATTTTTATTATAACGCAGTGGGTTAACCGCACCCTGGCACTCTGCAAACGCTCCCCTGCACTTGGCGCGTGTTTACGGAATCAAAACTATTTTCCCGGTCACTTTCCGGTTCATCATGTCGCGCAGCGCCTGCCCCGCCTGGGCCAGCGGGTACGTGCGGGAGACGTGGGGTTTGAACTTGCCTTCGGCATGCCAGGCAAATAACTGCTGGAAATTTTCCCAGTTCACTTTGGATTCGCGTGCAACAAATGCGCCCCAGTACACGCCCACCGCCGCGGCACCCTTGAGCAACAGACGGTTGAGCGCCACCTCCGGGATCTTGCCGGCGGCAAAACCGATCACCAGATAACGGCCGTTCCAGTTGATGCAGGAGAAACACTCCTGGGCCAGTTCACCGCCGACCGGGTCGTAGATCACATCCGCACCCTGTCCGCCGGTCAGCTTCTTGACCGCCTCCTTGAGGTTCTCCCTCGAATAATCCACGCCTTCGTCAGCCCCCTGCTGTTTGCACAGCGCCAGTTTTTCGGCGCTGGACGCCGCGGCGATTACACGCGCACCCATCAGTTTGCCGATCTGAACGGCTGCCAGGCCCACGCCGCCGGCCGCACCCAGCACCAGCAGGGTTTCGCCGGGCCTGAGGTTTCCGCGCTGCCGGAGCGCGTAAAGGGTCGTGCCGTACGCCATCGGAAACCCGGCGGCTTCGGAAAATTCCATGGTGCGCGGCAGCGGGATCACCATTTCGCTCGAGGCGACCATCTGTTCCGCATAAGCGCCGTGCGGCGAAACGGCAGCGACGGCGTCGCCCACGCGCACATGCTTCACTTTATCTCCCACTTCCAGTACCGCGCCCGCCGCTTCCGCACCCGGCGTGAAGGGC
>JAKEEJ010000038.1 GCA_022616655.1 Nevskiales bacterium
CCGCTCTCGGCTACCGCTCGCCCATTGACTACGAACACCGGGTGGCCTGAGCATCCCCATATGGAGCACCCAGTGTGTCAACTAAATCGGGGCAACATCCCCTATTCATTGTCATTTCGAGCGTAGCGAGAAATCCGGCGTTAGCCCTCGACGTTCTCTCGCTGACAGAGGGTGTTGCAATGCGTCAGCGCCCAATCCAACACAAGGAGGATGAAATGAAATTCTGGAGAAGTGCAGCGACGACCGTACTGCTTCTGTTCTCTCAGCTGGTCATTGCGGGCGATTGTGACTACTGCGTATGCAAAGGCAACGATACGGCCAATAGCTGCACAACATGCTGCAACGCCGCCGCGAAACTCGGGCTCAGCCCCACAAAATTGGAGCTGCGAATATCCGATGACGGGAAGGCCATCGTTGATCAAAACGGGAAAGAGGTTGCACGATTCGCCGAAGGCATCAAGGTTCAAATCACGACAAAGGGCGTCAAAAATCAAAAATTGCAGGGTTGCTGGCATTGCTATCCGGTGTGTGTTGTATGGGATGGGAATCAATGTGTGCAGTGGATGCGCACTTGTGACTGGGACTTTGATTGTAAGAAGTAACGAACGCGCCAGTCCTGGTTTGTGAGTACCGTATTGCTTTGCTGAGTCTCGCGGCTCACGAAAATCCCCCACCCCGTGCCCGGATGGTGCGGCCGGTGATGTTCAGGCGAAAGTCGAGCGCAGCTCGCGGACTTTCTGCTCCAGCGCGGCGGCGCTGGCGTTCTGTGGCGGTACCGGCTCGCCGATGACCAGGCCGATGCGCGCGCGGAAGCGCCGCGGCAGCCGCGCGCGTTGCAGGCGCAGTTTCAGCCAGCGCCGCGACCACATGCTGCGCCATACGCTACGCAACGCCATCGGAATCACCGGCACCGGCGTGCGCTGGAGGGCGCGCTCGATGCCCGGGCGGAAGGGCTGAATTTTCCCATCCGGCGTCAGGCCGCCTTCCGGAAAGATGCCGACCACTTCGCCGGCCTTGAGCGCGCGTTCGATCTCGTCAAAGGCGCGGTTCATCAATTCTGCGTCCTCGCGGGCGCCCGCAATCGGGATGGCGCGCGCCGTCTTGAAAATCCAGTTCAACACCGGAATCCGCAGCAGCTTGTAATACATCACAAAGCGCACCGGCCGGCGCACCGTGCCCCCGACAATCAGCGCGTCAATAAAACTGACGTGATTGCACACCACCACGCAGGGCCCGGTATCGGGAATCCGGTCGAGGCCCTCGACCCGGATGCGGTACAGCGCGTTGATCAGCAGCCAGGCGATGAAGCGCATCAGGAACTCGGGCACCAGGCTGTAGATGAACAGCGCCACGGCGGCGTTCATCAGGGCCGCCGTGAGCAGCAGTTGCGGAACGCTCAGGCCGGCATTCAACAGGGCGACGGAGGCGCCGGCCGACACCACCATGAACAGCGCATTGAGAATGTTGTTGCCGGCGATGATGCGCGAGCGGTGCGTGGGCTCGGAACGGCTCTGGACCAGCGCATACAGCGGCACGATGTAGAACCCGCCGAACAAACCGATCATGAACAGATCGAAGAGCACGCGGCCGCCCCCGTGCCAGAACTGCAGCGCGCTGAGCCCCACGACGCCTGCCGGGTCGGGATGGGCAAAGTACAGGTCCACGCCGAACAGGGTCAGGCCGATGGAGCCGAAGGGCACCAGACCGATCTCCACCTTGCGGCCGGACAGGCGCTCGCACAGCAGCGAGCCGCCGCCAACGCCGACCGTGAACACCGTGAGCAGCAGCGTCACCACACTTTCGTCCCCGCCGAGGTAGGTCCGGGTGTACACCGGCAGCTGCGACAGGAACGTAACACCGTAAAACCAGAACCAGGAGATCCCGAGCACGGACAGGAACACCGTTCGCCGGGTCTGCATGAAGCGGAAGTTGCGCCAGGTTTCGGTGAACGGATTCCAGTTCACGTGCAGGTCCGGCACGACCGCCGGCGCCGGCGGGATGCGCCGGCTGGCGGCGTAGCCCGCCAGCGCCATCAACACCACGACACCACCGACCAGGACGTGGCCCTGATCCGCGGCCATCAGCACGCCGCCCAGCAGGGAGCCGAGCAGAATGGCGGCAAAGGTGCCGGTCTCCACGAGGCCATTGCCGCCCACCAATTCATAATCCTTCAGGTGCTGCGGCAGGAGTCCGTACTTGACCGGCCCGAACAGCGCGGACTGCGTGCCGAGCAGGAACAACACCGCGAGCAGGAACTCCGTCTGCCCGCGGTACAGGCCGTACGCGGCCAGCAGCATGATGCCGATCTCCAGCAGCTTGAGACCGCGGATCAGGCGCGATTTCTCGTACTTTTCCGCGAGCTGGCCCGCGGTGGCCGAGAACAGGAAGAACGGCAGGATGAACAGGCCCGCCGCCAGATTCACATAGACGTTGATCTGGGTCTGCGTCAGGTTCACCGCCTGAAACGCAATCAGGATCACCAGCGCATTCTTGTAGACGTTGTCGTTGAAGGCGCCGAAAGCCTGGGTCCAGAAGAAGGGGCCGAAGCGGCGCTCGCGCAGCAGGCCGAACTGGTTAGAGCTCATGGACACAAGTCTATCCGAGCACCGGTACAGCATCTGAAGAGTCCTTCCCCTATACTGCGCGACCTTTTTCAGCCCCTCATCCGCCCCCCTCACCCGCCGCTTCGCGGCGGCCTCTCTCCGTAAACGGGGAGAGGCGAAGAATGCAGTTCTCCTCTCCCCACGAAGTGGGGAGAGGGTTAGGGTGAGGGGCGGGTGAGGGGCAAGTCGAGACGACCGTGATTCAGAACCTGCGCAACATCGCCATCATCGCCCACGTGGACCACGGCAAGACCACGCTGGTGGATAAACTCTTGCGCCAGAGCCAGACGCTCGACGCCCGCGAGCAGCTGGGCGAGCGGATCATGGATTCCAACGATCTGGAGCGCGAACGCGGCATCACGATTCTGGCCAAGAACACCGCCATCCGCTGGCTGGACACACGCACGGGCACCGATTACCGCATCAATATCGTGGACACGCCCGGCCATGCCGATTTTGGCGGCGAGGTGGAGCGCGTGCTGTCCATGGTGGATTCGGTGTGCCTGCTGGTGGACGCCGCCGACGGCCCGATGCCGCAAACGCGCTTTGTCACGCAGAAGGCCTTCAACATGGGGCTCAACCCCATCGTCGTGATCAACAAGATTGACCGCCCCGGGGCGCGCGCAAGCTGGTGCGTGGACCAGGTGTTCGATCTGTTCGACCGCCTCGGCGCCACGGAGCAGCAGCTCGACTTTCCGATCGTCTACGCCTCGGCCCTGCACGGCTACGCCGGCGACAGCCCGGACCTCCGCGAAGGCAACATGGACCCGTTGTTCCAGACTATCGTGGACCGGGTGCGCCCGCCCGACGTGGACGTGGCCGGGCCGTTTCAGATGCAGATCACCTCGCTGGCGTATTCCAGCTACGTGGGCGTCATCGGTACCGGCCGCATCAAGCGCGGCAAGGTCAAAACCGGCATGCCGGTGGCGGTGATTGATCGCGACGGCCGCCAGCGCCAGGGCCGCGTGCTGCAGGTGCTGGGCTTCATGGGTCTGGACAAGATCGAAGTACCCGAGGCGCAGGCCGGCGACATCGTGGCCCTGACCGGAATTGAAGACCTCGGAATTTCCGAGACCGTGTGTGATCTCAAGGTGGCCGAAGGACTGCCGACTTTGCAGGTGGACGAGCCCACCATGAGCATGGGCTTTGAGGTCAACAAGTCGCCTTTCGCCGGCCAGGACGGCAAGTTTGTGACCAGCCGCCAGATCGCCGAGCGGCTCAAGCGCGAGCTCAAAACCAATGTGGCCCTGCGGGTGGACTTTGAGGCCGCCGGTGGCGAGGCCTTCAAGGTGTCGGGCCGCGGCCTGCTGCACCTGGGCATCCTGCTGGAGAACATGCGGCGCGAAGGCTACGAAGTGGCCGTGTCGCGCCCCGAAGTGATCGAAAAAGAAGTGGACGGCGTGCGGTGCGAGCCCTTCGAGATACTGGTGGCCGACGTGGAATCCCAGCACCAGGGCGGCGTGATTGAGGCGCTGGCCAAGCGCGGCGGCCAGATGAAGAACATGGTGCCCGACGGCAAGGGCCGGGTGCGGCTGGAATACGCCATTCCCACGCGCGGACTGATCGGCTTCCAGACCGAATTCATGTCCATGACCTCGGGCACCGGCATGGTGTTCCACAATTTCGATCACTACGGCGAAATCGTCCCCAGCACCATCGGCGAGCGCCACAACGGCGTGCTGATCAGCAATGAGCAGGGCAAGGTGCTGGCGTATGCGCTGTTCAATCTGCAGGACCGCGGCCGCTTGCTGGTGGAGCACGGCGACGAGGTCTACGAAGGTCAGATCATCGGCATCCACACCCGCGACAACGATCTGGTGGTCAACGCGCTCAAGGGCAAGAAGCTCACCAACATGCGCGCCGCCGGGTCGGACGAAAAACTCATCATCACCCCGCCCCTGCGCCTGTCGCTGGAGCAGGCGCTGGAGTTCATCAACGACGACGAACTGGTCGAGATCACGCCCAAATTCGTCCGGGTGCGCAAGCGCTTCCTGAAAGAAAACGAGCGCAAGCGCGCCGGACGCGCGGAGTAACGCTACGCCCCGGACGATGAGGTCACGGTCCGGGTGTGACATGGTCACCTGCCCCTTGGTGGTAATCATGGCTTTCATGCGCAAAAAGTAAGACATGCGATTCTTACCCTCAAGTATTACCTGCATACTCGAGACCCAGGGCCTGGATGGCGTGCGGTGTACGCCCGAAGTTCATCCGGGTTCGTGCGGGGAACGACCGGAACTCGGAGGCAAGGGCGAGAGATACCCGGCGAACAGCAGCAGGCCGCCGACGCCAAGAAAGGAAACAATGCGTGCCAGCGTGCCGCTGCCTTCCAGATCAATCAAGAACAGCTTGATCACCACCACCCCCATCAGTCCCGCCCCCACCAGCCAGAGCAGACGCTGTGCACGCCGCGCCGACAGCGTAATCAGGCTCAGACCCAGCAGGCCCCAGAAGATGGACAGCGAAGCCTGCACCAGGAAGGAATGGCGGACGCCGTGCCAGTCCCAGGGGGTTCCGGCCAGGTGATGCAGCGTGCGCACCAGCGCCGCACTGAGCCATAGAAAAACAAGGCCGCCGGCAATGGCCCGGACGATGGGTTCCAGGTGCAGGGTCCCGCGCCGCTCCGCACCGAGCGAGGCCCACCAGTACACAAGCACCGCCAGAATCAGGGCGACACTGACATCCAGGGGATTGAACAGGGGCAGGTACGGCAAGCCGGCGGCGCTGCCGTTACTGGAAAGATTGATGCAGAAAATCCATACGGCAGCAGCAGCGGCCAGCGGCGCGGCGCCCTGCAGGCGGTAAGTGTCGCGATGTTTTGAAACCGGCCAGAACGGCAGCGGCCGCGCCACGGCCCACAGCAACAGCGCGGGTGCCAGTCCCCAGGGCAGGTCCCGCCAGATTCCGGATACGGTCTGTGCAATCCGGTCATGGCTCTCCCAGGCGGTGAGCAGGGCAAGCAGCCAGTACAGGCCCGCGTGCAGGGTGCTCACCGGATGCTTCAACGATTGTCCGACGGGCGGTTCCAGGCGCAACAGCAGGAAATAACCAGCGCCCAGATACAAAACCCAGCCGACGCAGCCGGCTTCCGCAAACGGATGCCGGCCAACCGCAGCGATGATTCCGGCCACCGCCATCAAGGGCAGCAACGCGGTGGCAATACGTTCCGGGAAAGCCCAGCGCAATCGGCGTGAAAGCAGAGACAAGCCCGCGAGGGTGAGGGCACCAAACGCAAGCGACGCGCCGTAATCCCAGGTTTCCGGTACCGAACGCCCAATTTCCGCCAGCCCCCCGTACATCCACCACGCCACTGCCCAGAGTGCCGCGGCGGTATCCGAGCCACGTTCGTACGACGCCAGCTCCCCCTTGTTACGGAACAGCCATAGACCGGTGCAGAAGCCCGCCGTGGTCAGCATCAGCGTGCCGACATACGCCGAATTACCCACCGACGGAGCGGCACTCAATTCCGGCAGGCCAATCAAATAGCCGACACCGCCCAGCAGTTGCAAGCCGGCGCCAAAGGCGCGCGCCAGTTTGCGCCGCTGGCGAAGGCCAATCCAGAACAAACCCGCGCCTTCAATGGCCCACATCGCCGTGGTGGTCTGCCGGTCAAACGCCAAGGGAATGGTCAGACTGATGAAAATCACGCCCAGCGCGGCAAATGCCTCACAGAGCAGCCGTAGATTCTGCCGTCCGCTGTGGAACAGCGCCCAGGCCAGTCCCAGATAAAACAGGCCGAAGCCCAGAGCGCTCCAGGCCAGGCCGTATTCGATCTTCGAAATCAGCGTGGCATGCAGGGTAAAAGCAACGACGGGCAGGCCGAAGACCAGCGAGCCGGAGACGTAACCCCTGAGGTCCGGTTTCTGCCGCAACGAAAACAGGATGGAGACCGCGACGTACAGGAGAAAGAACAACAGCAGAAAGAAATCCGTGCTGACCCGTTTATCCGGCTGATAGGACAATACGCGGAACACACCGGTGATGCCGAAAGTGAAGACAAATCCCAGCAGGTTCAGCACGCGCCAGGCGCGGAACCAGGCCACCGCGAAAATGCCGAGGTTCAGTGCGGTGTAATAACTGAACAGCGCAATGTGGTTGCTGCTGTCGGTGGACAGCAGGATCGGCGCCAGAAAGCCGCCGCCGGAACCGATGACCGCCAGCGGCAGCGCACCTTGTGCGGCCGCCAACACCGCGCCCGAAACGGCAACGGCCACCAGCAGCGGCAGGGCCAGGCCGAGTGGCAGCAACGAATACAGCCGCGTTGCCGCAAACAGTGTCAGATACAAGCCCGCGATGCCGCCGCCCTGCAGAATCTGCGAAAAAGTGGCGCGCCTTTGCCGCATACGCCAACCCAGAATCAGCAGGGCCAGGGCTCCAGCCGCCAGCGCCAGAAAGCGCAGCTCAATCGGAAACAATCCGCGCTCCGCGGAATACTTCGCGAGAAAGCTGCCACCAAAGAACAACACCACAATACCGGCACGCGCCAGCGGATTACCGCGCCGGAACCAGGCCACGGCCTGCCCGATAAGACGATCCAATTGCGACAGAGCCGGTGGCAGCAACGACCCGGAAACCGGCGAGGGTTGTGGTTTTATCCGCGCCACGGTTTCAGCAGAAGCGGCGACCGGTACTGGAGGCGGGGGGAGGTCGGACGGTACGGCATGGGCTTGCGGCGGCTCACCGAGCGGCTTCTCTGTCTCCTGTATCTGGAGACGACGCAGCAGATGGCCGATCAGACCGCGCAGGTGCACCGTTTCTGCAAAGAGATATCCCAGCAGGCCGCCCGCCCAGATCGCAGACTTGTCACCCGTCAGGACCGCGAGCAACCAGGCCCCACCCAGAACCCAGGCCAGCATCCACCAGACCGACGGTTTCGTCTTGAGATTTTCCATGTGCCCCCGTGCGAAAGGCAGATTACACGAACGGCAACGCAGCAATCGTAAAGTCCGTAACGGGCCCTAGCAGTTTGTTGAAAATCTCGTCATTGATGCTTCGTCCATCCTTCGACAGGCTCAGGACGAACGGCGAATCAATGACCTGGGAAAGGCAGGGCCCGTTCGTGGTGAGCGTGTCGAACCCTGAACGGACTTTTTCAACACACGGCTAGAGCCTGAACGGCAGCCACAGGAAGAACCACGCGCACATCAGCAGCGTGGCCAGACCGTCACAGAGACGGTTGTCCAGCAAACGGGACAGGCGCCGGTCGTAAAACGACAGCGCCGGATAGCGCCCGGCGCCCAGCGTCTCGCGGCGGCGTACGTCCCGGTAATAAAACAGTTGCCAGGCATTCTCGCGCACGAAACGGCCGCAAAGAAACAGAATCTGTGCCGCCCGGCGCCAGCGCGCGCGCCATAATTCCTGCCGGATCAGACGATGAAAGCGGGATAAATCGAGCCTCTGTGTTTTGTCCTGCGAGACGTACACCCCGGGGGCCCGATCGAAGAACTCGTGCAGGCCCGCCTCGTGCAGGGCCATCATGAGCGCCATCAACGTGCAGCGTTGCGCATGGCCTTCGGCCTCAAACCGCCGCGCGGAGGTCGTCAGATAACCCGGCAGCACCGTCCAGCGTCCCCGGGCCCAGACTCGCGCGGCCAGGCGCTGGTCTTCCAGAAACGGCAGACGGGTGTCGTAACCGCCCAGTTCGCGGAAAAAAACAGCGGACATCAGCACGCCCTGGTCACCGTTGATGGTGCCGCGCCGGTTCAACGCCGTTTTCTCTTCCAGGTAGCGGAACAGAAAGTCGTGACCGGGCCGGGTGCGCACAAAACGCAGGGGAAAGTGACCGGCAAGCCGGTCTGGATGGCCTGCAGTGGTTTCCGACCGCAGCGCATCCAGAGCTTCCTGAAGCAGTGTCGGCGAAGGCAGACGTGTATCCGCGTGCAGAAACAGTAGAAATTCACCGAGGGCCAGCTGCGCCCCGGCATTCATCTGGCTCCCCCGGCCCCGCGGCGCCTGCACCGTTAGCACCCCGGCCTGTTCGGCGAGCGCGACTGTGCCGTCGGTGGAACCGCCATCGGCGACAATGATCTGGCATCGGAGGTTCTGCTGCTGCAGATCGGACAACAGCACCGGCAGCGCCGCCGCCTCGTTCAGTGTCGGGATGATGATGGAGAGTGGGGTCACGCCATGGCGCCGTCCGAGGATCGGAGCGCATCATGCCCCGAAAGCCCCCCAACGGCTGGGGTACGGGCGGGGCACACGCCCCGCCCCCACCCACGGGGGCATTTGCTTATTGTGCCGTGCCGCCTATAATGCGCGGCTCCGTTTTTACACCTTAAATTTTCCAGGGCGCGGCGGGTCCACAGGGCAGTAGCTCAACTGGTAGAGCGGCGGTCTCCAAAACCGCAGGTCGTGGGTTCAAGTCCTACCTGCCCTGCCATTTTTGGGATGTCGCACCGGAACAGCTCAGTGCTTCCGCGCCGGACACAGTACATGACATCCCAGCCACCGACTGAACTCAGGCCCGCTGCACCACTGGACACCGTTTTTCTCGTGTTGTCCCTGGTGGCGCTCGGAGGCGGTATTGCCGCGTTCTACAGTCTCGCGGACACGCTCGGCACACCGGTGCGCACGCTGCTGGTGCTGGGGGGACTTGGATTGTCGTTGGGGCTGGCCTATCAGGCTCCGCTGGGCAAGACCATGTGGGGGTACATCCGCGGTTCGAACATCGAGCTGCGCAAAACCACCTGGCCGACCCGTCAGGAAAGCTTGCAGGCGACCCTGATGATTGCCGTGGTGGTATTGCTCACAGCGCTGATGCTGTGGGGGCTGGACGCGGCGCTGTTGTGGGGCGTGAAGGCCCTCACGGGGCGGGGTTAACGGGTTAATGGACATGTCCATGCACTGGTACGTGGTACACGCCTACTCGCAGTACGAGAACAGCGTCAAAGCCGCGCTGTCCGATCGCATCAAGCGCGCGGGGCTGACCGACAAGTTCGGCGAGATTCTGATCCCCACCGAAGAAGTGATGGAGATCAAGGACGGCGTCAAACGCATGACCGAGCGCAAGTTCTTCCCCGGCTACGTGCTGGTGCAGATGGAGATGAACGAGGACACCTGGCACCTGGTCAAGTCCACGCCCAAGGTCATGGGCTTTATCGGCGGCACGCCGGACAAGCCGGCGCCGATCTCCGACAAGGAGGCCAAGCGCATCCTCAACCAGGTCGAGGAGTCCGTTGAGAAACCGAAGCCCAAGACCTTGTACGAGCCCGGCGAGAGCGTGCGCGTGACCGACGGACCGTTTGCGGACTTCTCCGGCGTGGTTGAAGAAGTCAATTATGAAAAGAACCGGCTGCGCGTGGCGGTGCTGATTTTCGGCCGTTCGACGCCGGTGGAGCTGGATTTTTCACAGGTGGAAAAGGCGTGAGACGGGAAGCGAGAGGCGCAACAGCCGTTTTCTTTTCGCCCCCCGCCTCCCGCCTCCCGATTCACAGGGGAGCCGCAAGGCGCTAGCACCCAACAGGAGCAACTGAAGTCATGGCAAAGAAAGTACAGGCCTACGTCAAGCTGCAGATCCCTGCGGCCAAGGCCAACCCTTCACCGCCGGTCGGTCCAGCCCTGGGCCAGCAGGGTGTCAACATCATGGAGTTCTGCAAGCAGTTCAATGCGGCGACCCAGAAACTGGAGCCGGGCCTGCCCATTCCCGTGATCATCACGGTTTACTCCGACCGTTCCTTCACCTTTATCACCAAGACGCCACCGGCCACGGTGTTGATCAAGAAGGCCATCGGCCTCGAATCCGGCAGCGCCACGCCCAATACCAAGAAGGTGGGCAAGATCTCGCGCAAACAACTGGAAGAGATCGCCAGGGTCAAATGGCCCGACATCAACGCCGGCAGTCTGGACGCCGCGGTGAAAACCATCGCGGGTTCCGCCCGTTCGATGGGCGTGGACGTGGAGGGTTGACGTGAGCAAACGCCAGAAGGAAATCGCCAAAAAAATCCAGGTGGGCAAACATTACCCGCTGGAACAGGCGCTCGCCCTGCTCAAGGACTGTGCCACGGCCAAATTCAAGGAGTCGGTGGACGTGGCCATCAACCTGGGCGTGGATGCCTCGAAGTCCGACCAGAACGTGCGCGGCTCGACCGTGCTGCCGCACGGCTCTGGGAAAACCGCCCGGGTGGCGGTGTTCGCCCAGGGCGCCAAGGCAGACGAGGCCAAGGCCGCTGGCGCCGACAGCGTCGGAATGCAGGACCTGGCCGACCGGATGAAGGCCGGTGAACTGAACTATCAGGTGGTGATCGCCGCGCCGGACGCGATGCGGGTGGTGGGCGCGCTGGGACAGCTGCTCGGACCGCGCGGGTTGATGCCCAACCCCAAGACCGGCACGGTGACGCCCGACGTGGCGGGTGCCGTCAAGAATGCCAAGGCGGGCATGGCCAAATTCCGCATTGACAAGGCGGGCCTCGTGCACTGCTCCATCGGCGCGGCGGATTTTGCGCCGGAAAAGATCAAAGACAACCTGGTCGCCGTGTTGCGGGACATCCGCAAACAGAAGCCGGCGTCCAGCAAGGGAGTTTTCATCCGGAAGATGACACTTTCAACCACGATGGGGCCTGGCATCCGCGTGGACGTGGGGTCGTTGCCGGAATAAAGCAGGGGTCGGGAGTCCGGGGTCGGGAGTCGGTGATCAACCACCGCTCCTGATCCCCAGCTCCCGTCCCCGGTCAGTTTTAGCGATGTGGTGTGAGCCACACCGTTGAAGACCGTAGGAACCGCAAGGTCTAAAGGGGCAACCCGCCTACGCAGACGGTGAACCGGACGCGACAGCCGACGGGACACCAACAGGGGGGCGGACCGCAAGGTCCGTCCGTTCGTCAACGAAGGAGTCGGTCGGATGGCATTGCGTCTGGAAGACA
The DNA here is from genome assembly GCA_022616655.1 of Nevskiales bacterium. Taxonomy (GTDB): domain Bacteria; phylum Pseudomonadota; class Gammaproteobacteria; order Nevskiales; family Nevskiaceae; genus JACPFV01. Next base: position 11,459 of record JAKEEJ010000038.1, read on the forward strand.
AGAAGGTCCTGGTTGCAGAGGTGAACAAGGTCGCACAGCGGGCCCATTCGGCAGTGGCCGCCGAATACCGGGGCCTGCCGGCCGGCAAGTTCGACGCCTTGCGCAAGAAGGCCCGTGACAACGGGATCTATCTGCACGTGGTGAAGAACACGCTGGCCCGGCAGGCGCTGACCGGCACGAGCTTTGAGTGCCTGGGTCCGGCGCTGGTCGGACCGCTGGTGCTGGGGTTCTCGCTGGAGGATCCGGGTGCGGCGGGTCGCGTCATCAAGGACTTCGCCAAGGACAACGAGCAGCTGGTCGTCAAGGCCGTGTCCATCGGCGGACAGCTGTACGGTCCCAAGGAAATCGAGCGTCTGGCCAAACTTCCGACGCGCGAGCAGGCGCTGGCCCAGCTGTTGGGGACCATGAAGGCTCCGATCGGGAAGTTCGTCTCCACCCTGCACGCCGTTCCCGGCCGGTTCGTCCGCACCGTGAAAGCGGTGGCGGATCAGAAACAGGCGGCGGGCTGAGGTTCACATCGGCAACGGGTTTAACTGACACACACATTCAAGGAATCGAGGAATCAACATGGCGAGCAAAGAGGAAGTTCTGGACACCATTTCCAAAATGTCCGTAATGGACC
>JAKEEJ010000039.1 GCA_022616655.1 Nevskiales bacterium
ACGCCTACGGCAAGGCGATGCGCACCGTCAAGAGCTGCGTCGGCACGACCTGGTGTCGCTACGGCGTGCAGGATTCGACCGGTCTCGCGATCCGCGTGGAGGAGCGCTACCGCGGCGTGCGCGCGCCGCACAAGCTGAAGGCCGCGGTCTCGGGCTGCATCCGCGAATGTGCGGAGGCGCAGAGCAAGGACTTCGGGATCATCGCCACCGAGAAGGGCTGGAACCTGTACGTCTGCGGCAACGGCGGCGTCAAGCCGCGGCACGCCGATCTGCTGGCCACCGATCTGGATGACACGACCCTGATCCGGTTCATTGACCGGTTTCTGATGTTCTACATCCGTACCGCGGATCGCCTGCAGCGTACGGCCGGCTGGCTGGAAAACCTCGAAGGCGGTATCGAGTACCTGCGCCGGGTGGTGTGCGAGGACGCGCTGAACCTCGGCGCGGAACTCGAAGCCGACCTGCAGAAACTGGTGGACAGCTACGAGTGCGAGTGGAAAAAGGCCATCAACAGTCCCGAAGAACTCCGCCGCTTCCGCCATTTCGTGAATTCCAGAACCACCGACAGCAACGTGGTGTTCGTCAAAGAACGCAGCCAGATCCGGCCGGCCCGGCCCGAAGAGCGCGCCCCGGCGCCTGCGGGATAGCTCCATGAGCAAAGACTGGCTGCCGGTCTGCGCCTTGGCGGACATCGTGCCCAACGCCGGCGTGTGCGCCCTGGTGGACGATGAACAGATTGCCGTGTTCCGGCTGCTCACGGCCGACGGGCGCGAAGACGGCGTGTACGCACTGGGCAATCACGATCCAAAATCGCGGGCCAACGTACTGTCGCGCGGGCTGGTGGGCGATCTCAAAGGCGAGCGGGTCGTGGCCTCGCCGGTGTACAAACAGCATTACAGCCTTCTCACCGGACGGTGTCTGGAAGATCCGGACCTGCGCGTGCCGGTGTATCCGGCACGCGCGTTCGACGGACGCGTGCTGGTGGCGCGCCGGAAGCTGTGGCCGCACTGCCGCCCCAAACCGAAACTGGTGGTGGTCGGACCCGACCCGGCCGTACACCGCGTGATGGAAGCCGTACAAGCGGCGGCGCCGGAACGCTACGAAGTCACGGCGCTGAATCGCGATCCGGCACTGCGGATTGACCGCGCGCGTCGCGCCGTCATCACACGCGGCGGCGCGCCGGTGGATTACGACCGGCTGGTCCTGGTGGCGGGAAGCGAATCCGCTACGGACCGTCTGGACCCCGGAACCCTGCGGGCGCTACGCCTGGCACTGGAAAGCTGGGGCCTGGCCTTGACGTTGCCCGCAATCCCGCCCGAGGCCGCCGGTTTCCCGGAACTGGGGCTGGCCCGGGCCGCCGGCCTGCCCTGCGGCCTGGGCGTACGGGTCAACGATCTGATGCAGACCAATGATCCGCGCATCTATGCGATCGGCGCCTGCGCCGAGCACCGCGGATTGCGACGCGAAGACGCGGACACGCTGGCGGCGCAGGCGCGCACCGTGGCGGCGGCACTCGCGGACGAAAGCGCACCCGCGTACCGTGCACCCGTACCGGTACGACGGCTGGAACTGTCCGGTCTGAAGCTGGTGTGCATCGGGGACGTCGCGGAAGGCTCCGGCCGCGAGGCGCTGAACTTCCGCGACAGCCGCCAGGCCCTCTACCGCCGGCTGATTCTGGAAAACGCCCGGCTGGTGGGAGCCCTGCTGTTGGGCGAGACCCATCCCACGGAGTGGTACCGCGATCTGATCGCGCAGGGCACCGACGTGTCCGCCCGCCGCCACCGGCTCGTGTTCGGCCCGGAGTTTGTCGAGCAGGCAGCGTGACGCAGGCGGCGGCGACCCGTACGACCTGTCCCTACTGCGGCGTGGGCTGTGGTGTGCTCGCGGCCGTGCGCAACGGCGCCGTGGACATTGCCGGCGATCCGGACCACCCCGCCAACTTCGGCCGGCTGTGCGTCAAGGGCACGACGCTGGGTGAAACCGTGGACCTCACCGGGCGTCTGCTGCATCCCTTCATCCGGGAGGCGGAAGGCGGGAGGCGGGAGGCGACCTGGGACGAGGCGCTGGACCGCGTGGCCGGCGGGTTCCGCTCGGTGATTGAAAAGCACGGCCCGGATGCGGTGGCGTTCTACGTGTCGGGTCAACTGCTGACCGAGGACTATTACGTCGCCAACAAGCTGATGAAAGGTTTCATCGGCTCGGCCAACATTGATACCAACTCGCGCCTGTGCATGTCCTCGGCCGTGGTGGGACACAAACGCGCATTTGGCGCCGACCTGGTGCCGGTCAGCTATGCGGATCTGGAACTCGCCGACCTGCTGGTGCTGGTCGGTTCCAACACCGCCTGGTGTCACCCGATCCTGCACCAGCGCATGCTGCGCGGCCGCCGTTCCCGCGGCATGCCGAAGATCGTCGTGATCGATCCGCGCCACACCGCGACGGTCGCCGAGTGCGATCTGCACCTGCCGGTCCGCCCCGGTACCGACGTCTGGCTGTTCAACGGACTGCTCGCCTTTCTGCACGAGCACGGTCTGGAAGACACGGCCTTCACGACCGCTCACGCCGAAGGTCTGGACCGGGCCGTGGCGGTGGCCAAACAGACCTCGGGCAGTATCGCGCACGTCGCCAAGACCTGCGGCGTGGCCGAAGAAAAGATCCGCGAGTTCTACCAGTGGTTTGCACGCACCGAGCGCGTGGTGACCGCCTTCTCGCAGGGCGTCAACCAGTCCAGCGCCGGCGTGGACAAGGTCAACAGCCTCATCAACTGCCACCTGCTGACGGGGCGCATCGGCAAACCCGGCCTGGGGCCGTTCTCCATCACCGGCCAGCCCAATGCGATGGGCGGCCGGGAAGTCGGCGGACTCGCCACGATGCTCGCCGCCCATCTGGAAATCGAAAATCCGGAACACCGCGGGCTGGTGCAGACATTCTGGAACAGTCCACGCGTGCCGGACACGCCGGGTCTCAAGGCCGTGGACCTGTTCCGCGCGGTGGGCGAAGGAAAAATCAAAGCCCTCTGGATCATGGCCACCAATCCGGTGGTGAGCCTGCCGGACGCCAATGCGGTGCGCACGGCGCTCAAACGCTGTGAGCTGGTGGTGATCTCCGACCTGATGGCCGACACCGACACCGCGGCGCTGGCGCACGTGTGGCTGCCCGCCAGCGGCTGGGGCGAAAAAGACGGCACGGTCACCAACTCCGAGCGCCGCATTTCCCGGGTACGCGCCTTTCTGCCGCCACCGGGCGAAGCCCGACCGGACTGGTGGATCGCCACCCAGGTAGCGCGGCGCATGGGGTACGCCGACGCCTTTCCCTACGAATCGGCCCACGAAGTTTTTGTCGAGCACGCACGCTTATCGGCATTTCGCAACGCTTCCAAAATCCCCGCTCTCCCCCCTTTGCAAAAGGGGGAAAGCGCCGCCGTCGGCGGCGCGGGGGAATTTATCCCGCGCCTCTTCAATCTTTCCGGACTCGCCGACCTGTCTGCGGAAGACTACGATGCACTGCAACCGGTGCAGTGGCCGGTTCCGGAGAAAGGGTCCGCAGGAACCGTGCGGCTGTTCGGCGACGGCCGGTTCCAGACCCCTTCCGGACGCGCGCGGCTCGTGGCGGTGTGGCCGCGGCCACCGGCCCACGCACCGGATGACGAGTACCCCCTGGTACTCAACAGTGGCCGCATCCGCGACCAGTGGCACACCATGTCGCGCAGCGGGAAATCGCCGCGCCTGGCGGGGCATCTGCCGGAACCATTCGTCGAAATCCATCCGCACGACGCCATGCTGTGGGGTGTGCGGGACGGACAGCTCGCGCGTGTCTCAAGCCGCTGGGGCACGTGCGTGCTGAGCGCGCGCGTACTGCCCGACGTGCCGCGCCGCATGCTGTTCGTGCCGATCCACTGGAACGACCAGAACGCCTCCGATGCGCGCATCGGCGCGCTGGTCAACCCCGTGGTGGATCCCCTCTCCGGAGAACCGGAGTTCAAACACACGCCGGCGCGGATCGAGCCGTTCTCCGTGGACTGGTACGGCTTCGCGCTCACACGCCGGCCGCTCGCGATGAAAGAAATCCCGGCCGCGGCGTGGTGGGTACGAATTCAGGGTCCGCGCTTTCTGCGCTACGAGCTGGCCGGTCGCGGCACGCCCGATGACTGGAGCGTCTGGGCACGCCGTCTCCTCGACGTGCCCTCCGCGGAGGCCGACTGGCTCGACGCCAGCGACGCTTCTGAAGGCGTGTATCGCGCCGCCCATCTGTACGACGGACATCTGGACGCCTGCCTGTGCGTTTCACCGCGGCCCGAAGATCTGCCGGCGCGGGCCTGGCTGTCGGCCCTGTTTGAACGCGAGCGGATCGCACCGGGCGAACGCGTGGCGCTGCTCGCGGGAGGCACGGCGCACCGGGCCGACGATCCGGGAATGCGCATCTGCGCCTGCTTCGGCGTGGGCCGCAACACCATCCTGCGGGCGGTGCGCGAGCGCGGCTGTACCACGGTGGAAGCGCTTGGCGCCGCGCTCAAGTGCGGAACCAACTGCGGCTCCTGCCTCCCCGACCTGCGGGTGCTGATCCAGGAAGCGCGGGCTACGACGGTCTGACGGGAACCGGCTTTGCCGCTATCTACCGTTTACCACGGCTGCCGAAAACAGTATCTCCGCCCGCCAATGTCAAAACAAAGTCCGGTGGGCTGCATGGCACCCGTGGTTTCAATCTGCAACTCCCCTGGATCAGCACTTCCGGCACTGACGGGGACCGAGCCGGCTACAACCCAGCCGCTGGCCAAGGCGATAGTGATCCCGAGAATGAACTGTTTCAGTTTCATGTTACGTCTCCTTAATTGAAGGTCCGGCAAAAGTTACCGTAGTTGTGGCAGGCAGGCAATCCGCAGTCCCTAGCCATGTTCGTGATCGGCGAGGAAGTTGAGCAGCTCTCCCCTCAGGGAGTAATAGTCGGGGTGCTCCAGCAGCATTTTCCGCGTCCGCGGACGCGGCAGCTTGACGTCCAGAACCTTGCCGACCCGGGCGCGCGGGCCGTTGGTCATCATGACCACACGGTCGCCGAGCAGGATGGCTTCGTCCACGTCGTGCGTCACTACAATGGCCGTCAGCTCCGTACGCGACCACACGTCCATCAGCACATCCTGCAAATCCCAGCGGGTCAGCGAATCCAGCATGCCGAACGGCTCATCCAGCAGCAGCAGTTTGGGCGACAGCGCAAAAGCGCGGGCGATGCCCACCCGCTGTTTCATGCCGTTGGACAGCTCGGCGGCGCGCTGCTGTGCGGACTCCGACAGCCCGACCCGGCTCAGATAGTGCATCACGATGTCGCGGCGTTCGTCCCGGCTCACGTGCGGGAACACCCGGTCCACGCCGAGCGCCACGTTTTCGAACGCCGTGAGCCAGGGAATCAGGCTCGGGGCCTGGAACACCAGCCCCCGGTCCGGACCGGCGCCGGAAATTTCTTTTCCGTCGAGAATGATCACGCCCTCGCTGATGCCGTTCAGGCCGGCCATCATGGACAGGACCGTGGATTTTCCGCAGCCCGAATGTCCGATGATCGAAACAAATTCGCTGCGGCGGATTTTGAGATCAAACTCCTCGACCACCCTCACCGGCCCTTTGCGCGTCGGATAGACCTTCGACACCTTTGAGAATTCCACGTAGCGATCCGGCTGGATCGGCGTCGGTTCCGGACGTTCCAGGGCCTTCACCCGTTTCCAGCGTGAACCGCGGCTGCGGGGCGCCACCGTCGGCAGGACCACCACCTTGCCCGAGGCACCGCGCGCCTGTTCGCTGCCGACCTGCATGAGGTATTGCGTGACCTGCTTGCGCAGCAGCTTGAACTCCGGCAGATGATTGAGTTGGGTGCGGTCGCGTGGCCGCGACAGGTTCACGCGGAATTCCGGGCCGAAGGTCGCGCCGGGCCCCGGATTCAGCGGCACGATGCGGTCGGCCATGAGGAGAGCCTCGTCCACGTCGTTGGTGATCAGCACGGCGGTTTTCTTCTCCCGCCCCCAGATCTGCACGATCTCGTCCTGCAGCCGGGCGCGCGTGAGCGCGTCCAGCGCGCTCAGCGGCTCGTCCAGCAGCAGAATGTCGGGATTGGCCGACAGCGCCCGCGCCACCGCCACCCGCTGGCGCATGCCGCCGGACAGTTCGGCCGGACGTTTTTCCATCGCGGGGGTCAGGCCGACCATGTCCACGTATTTCTCGACGCGCGCGCGACGCTCCGCCACGGGCCGGTCGCGGAACACACGGTCCACGGCCAGCGCCACGTTCTGGCGGACGTTCATCCACGGCATCAGCGAGTAACTCTGGAACACGACGCCGCGCTCCGGCCCGGGGCCGGTCACGGGCCGGCCGTTGAGCAGCACCGCGCCCTCGTCCGGCGTCGTCAATCCGGCCATCAGCGAGATCAGCGTGGTCTTGCCGCTGCCGGAGAACCCGACAATGGCCACGAATTCGCCTTCGGCGATTTTGAGATGGATGTCCTTCAGCACCGAACGGCGGGGCCCGCCGCCGGAGGAATAAGACTTGGCCAGGCCGCGCAATTCCAGAAAGGGGGGCGCGGAATCCGAATCCGGCTTTGGGGCGGGCGGCCGGGCCACGGGAACGGAGGCGCGCGCGCCGGACCGGCCGGTCACCGGAATCGGAGGCGGGGCCACAAGATCCGCGAAGTTCAGGACGTTCACGACGCCGCGTCGCCGAAACTCACCAGCTGCTGCAGCGTGTGCATGATCCGGTCCAGCACAAAACCGATGAAGCCGATCGTGAACACGGCGACCATGATGCGGCCCAGGGAATTCGAGCTGCCGTTCTGGAACTCATCCCAGACGAACTTTCCGAGACCCGGATTCTGCGCCAGCATCTCGGAGGCGATCAGTACCATCCAGCCCACGCCCAGCGACAGACGCAAGCCGGTGAAAATCAGCTTCAGCGACGACGGCAGCACGATCTTGCACACCCGGGTGAACCAGGACAGGCGCAACACCCTGGATACATTGATCAGGTCCTTGTCGATCGAGGCCACGCCGACGGCAGTGTTGATCAGCGTCGGCCACAGCGAGCACAGCGTGACCGTGATCGCCGACACCAGAAAGGATTTCTGGAACATCGGCTCCGAAGTGACGTACACCGCACTCACCACCAGCGTCACGATCGGCAGCCAGGCCAGCGGCGACACCGGCCGGAACAGCTGGATCAGCGGATTGAGCGCCATCTGGACCGTGCGGCTCATGCCGCACAGCACGCCCAGCGGTACCGCCACCACGGTGGCAAACAGAAACCCCGTGAAGACCGTCAGCAGGCTCGTGAAGATCTGATCCAGATAGGTCGGCTTGCCGGTCCATTTTCGGACAGTGATTTCAGCCTCCGGATTCTCGGCACGCAGTTCGGCATTGCGCACCGTCTGCCGTTCGTAGAACGCCGCCGCCTTCTCGCGCTCCGCGCGGTGCTCCGCCACCAGTCCCTGCGCGGCCGCCCAGACTTGGGCCGGACCGGGAATCGCGCCGAGACTGGTCTGGATGCCGCCGGCCGTCACACCCCACAGCATCAGAAAAGCGACGAAGGCCATGATGGGAATACCGATCTGCACCAGCAATTCGCGCAACTGCTCGCGCGGATCCTCGCCGGCGGCCAGTCGCACCACCGGCACGAACCAGGTCAGACCGGCCTTGTTCAGAAAATTCACGGTACTGTTCAACATGACAACCCCTCGCCCGTCGTTGGGCCGTTCGCTCTGGCGAAACCCCTTCGCTCACAACTACATCTGGTCTTTGGCCTTGAGACCGATCTTGAATTTCTCCAGGTACGCATTGGGTTTGTGGCCATCGAAGTTGATGCCGTCAATGAATTCACCCGTGGCCGGTTTGAACCCTGATTCCTTCCCGAAATCCGGAAAATCGGAGGCTTTCAGCCTGCCTTCCGCAATCAGCTCCCGTGCCGCGGCGACATAGAGATCCGGCCGGTACACTTTCCTGGCCGTCTCGAAATACCAGGCGTCTGGTTTGGACTCGGCGATCTGACCCCAGCGGCGCATCTGGGTCAGGTACCAGATCGCGTCCGAGTAGTACGGATAGGTCGCGTGGTAGCGGAAAAATACGTTGAAATCGGGCACGTCGCGCTTGTCTCCCTTTTCATACTCGAAGGTCCCGGTCATTGAATTGGCAATGACCGCAGTATCGGCACCCACGTAGTTCGGCTTCGAGATGATCTGGACCGCCTCCATGCGATTCTTGTTGTTACCTTCGTCGAGCCAGTAGGCCGCGCGAATCAAGGCCTTGACCAGGGCCTTGGTCGTGTTGGGGTACTTCACGGCAAAGTCCTCGCGGATTCCGAAGACCTTTTCCGGATTGTCCTTCCAGATCTCGTAGTCGGTGATCACCGGCACCCCGATGCCCTTGAACACCGCCTGCTGGTTCCAGGGTTCCCCCACGCAGTAACCGAGGATGGTTCCGGCTTCCATCGTGGCCGGCATCTGCGGCGGCGGCGTCACCGAAATCAGTACGTCGGCATTAATCTGCCCGCTCGTATCGCCTTTGGCCGGTGCGTAGTACCCAGGGTGGATACCCCCGGCCGCGAGCCAGTAACGCAACTCGTAGTTGTGCGTGGATACGGGAAAGACCATGCCGAGGTTGAACGGCTTTCCGGCGGCCTTGTAACGCTGCACCACCGGCTTGAGCGCATCGGCTTTGATCGGGTGCACCGGCTTGCCCCCCTGCATCGGCACGTTTTTCTTCATTTCTTCCCAGACCGCGTTCGACATTGTCACGGCGTTGCCGTTGAGATCCATGGAGAACGGCGTGATGACATCGGCCTTGGTGCCGAAGCCGATGGTCGAGGCGATGGGTTGCCCCGCCAGCATGTGCGCCCCGTCCAGCTCGCCGGAGATCACCCGATCCAGCAATACCTTCCAGTTCGCCTGCGCCTCCAGTGTGACGAACAGGCCCTCGTCTTCGAAATAACCTTTTTCGTAGGCAATAGCCAGCGGCACCATGTCGGTCAGTTTGATGAATCCGAATTTAAGATCGGGTTTCTCCAGTTTGGCCGCGGCCTGCACGGTGCCCAGGCCCGGACTCAGCAGCACGCCCGCGATCAGTGCCAGGCGCCTGAAGAACGCGCCGTCACGCCACGGCTGGATTTCCTTTTCGAATCGCTTCATCGGCAATCCTCGTTTCTGATTGAAAATTCCAAAAAAGATCCGGGCGTCTCCAGCGTACTCCTGCCGCGGTTTGCACCTTTGACCTGGGCAACGACCTCAGCACGTATCGTGCCAGCCGCCCGCTCCATGCCCGTAAGCCACACAGGAACGGCACAACCCCTTCATGCGCGGTCTGCGGGCATGGCTGCACTGATTTTGGGCGTGGGCCGCCTACCAAAATACCGGCCTTGCGTTCACGCACTCTGCATGGTGGTGGCCAGCACGGTGTACACCTCGGTCCAGGCCGCCTTCACCTCGGGGGTAAAGGCCGCCCCCAGACCTTTTTCCAGCGTCCAGAGCAGTGCCGTCGCGACGGTACCGTAGTGTTCCGGCTTGACCCCGTACCCCACGTGCCGCTTGCCGAGAGCTTTCACCGCCGGCACCAGCGCGGGCAGGTTGTCCAGTCCGTTGACGGCCGTGCCGATCATGGCCATGAGCTTGCGGCCCTGTTCCTGGATGTCGCTTTTGAACAGCGGCTTGAGCCTGGGATCGAGCTCGAACAGCTTTCCGTAGAACAGACCTGCGGCCGTATCCTGGATCGGTACCACCTTGGCCCAGGATTCCTTTACCAGACGTGCTTGTGTCGGAGTCATCGTTTCACCTCGATGGAAGATGGTTTTTCACTGGCTGGCCATGACCATGTAGTCCACGGCCGCCGTCACTTCGTCGTCGCGCAGATCGGGATTCCCGCCGCGCGGTGGCATCATCGTGCCGCGGGGCCCGAAGAATCCTTCGAGCGCGTGCCGGTACAGCACCGGACGTCCCTGGGCGATGCGGGATGCCCAGGCGGTCCGGTCGCCGAGCTTTGGCGCATCGGCCACGCCCAGCTCGTGGCAGCCGCGGCACACCTTCATCCACACATCCCGTCCCGCGGACAGGTGTGCATCGGCAAACAGCGGCGGACCGGACGGCGCCGGCGGCGGCGCCACGGCCGCCGGCCTGCCCTCACAGCCGAGCACCCCCAGCACCAGAACCGCGAACACCTCCCGGCGCATGCTTCAGATCGGGATACGAATCACCACACCGCCCATGACGTCGCCGAGCTGGAAATCGGTCTTGGGCGAATCCTTGTGGCCGTTGTGACAGGTCACGCAGGCGGGCGCCACGGCCATGTCCGCGTACACGGCGGTGAAGTACTTCTTCTCGCCCAGCGTTTCTTCCGCGTAGTAGTTCTGGCCCTTGTTGTCGACCACGTACTGGAGTCCCGTCTTTTCCGCCTCGGTCTTCGGCGCATTCTGTCTGTTCACCGGCCACAGAGACTGCAACGAGTACGAAAACGGTGCGTTCTTCTCGGCCACCATCTCGGCGCCGAAACGGAACATCTGCGCCGGCAGGGGCAGCGCTTTCTCGTCTTTCCAGTGCTCGGAGGCCTTGATGATTTTTTCCTCGTTCTGCAGGCGGTTGACGATGAGCCGGGTATAGACCGTGCGGTCCGACGCCATCACCGCGTACAGCGAATCGGCCATGGTTTTGGCGCTGAGCGTCTTGGCCTCGCCGGGGCCGGCCGGCGCGGCCGCCTGCTCCTTGCCGCAGGCGGACAGGCCCAGGGTGCCCAGCAGCAGAACGGCGAAGACCGCCGGATGAGATTGCGGATGAATCATGAGGTGTGCTCCATTCAATGAGACCGACCGGTGGGAATCTCTCCGGCGCGGCGGGCACGGTCGGCCTCTGCACGCCGCAAAGCCATATCAATGGATTCGATATGAATTGCCGGGAGACGTTGAAAATTGGACTCGACGAGATCGGTGTCGGCCAGCGCGTCCAGCGCAAAGCCGAGGCCGTGGCAGTGCAGGCACACGGGCCGGATCATTTTCTCGTTCGGCCGCAGGAAATCGTTCTGGTTGTGCGCCACGTGCACACGGCGCTCGTCGCCGGTGTCTTCACGTTCGCGCGGCAGGTGGCACCCGGCACAGCTCAGTCCCGTTTCCGCCGGCGCGTCGCCGGCCAGCTCCGCCGTCCACAAACCGAAATGTTTTGAATCCTTGTAGGCCAGGCTGTGAGAATCGGCGTGGCAGCCCAGGCAGGCTTCGGCCGCGGCGTGGCGCGTGTCAAAACGATGCGCCGCGTGACAGCTCGTGCAGCCCAGCTCGCGCGGGGCGGCGTCCGTCTGCATCGGCAGGCGCGCCAGCGCCGGCGTCATCGGCGGCAGATTCTGCGGCAGACGCATGCCGTGTTTGCTGGCTAAAAAACCTTCGACCTGGGTCTCGTGACAACCGGCACAGGCGCGGTGATCCAGCGCATCGCTCCAGGGTTTGTTCCCGGCCGCGTGGCAGTCGTCGCATTGCACGCCGGCCCGCGCATGGGCTGTTTCCAGCCAATCTTTCACGACGACAGCAGGACCGGCGTGACCGGGAACGATCGCTGGAGGTTTCGGATGATCCGTTCGCCAGCGTGAGCCGAAGTCGCGAGCCGGCAGACGCGGTACCGGACGCAGCACCGGTTCGCCGACGTGTTCGAGGAGAAAATCCTCGTACAACGCGCGGTTGTCGTGGAAATTATGGCAACCCCCGCTGGCGCAGGTGTCGAAACCGAGGCCGGCGTGGGTTTCGCGTTCCTCGCCGATTTTGGCGTGACAGGTCACGCAGAAGTCGCCGGGCAGGGTCACGCCCATCGGGCCGGTAATTTCCAGCCGATGCTCGACGTGACAGGTGACGCAGTGTTGCGCGTCGAGGCGGGCCACGCGGTCGGCGTTGCGCGGATCCGTGAACTTGGATTTGGGGTGCGAGTCGTCAACGCGCTTGAGTTCCGCGCCGTGACAGTTCATGCAGGCTTCCTGCAGGACCGGTCCGCCACCGAACGGCTCCACATGGCAGGCCCCGCAGGCCAGCTCGATGCTGTGATGACCGTGGGTCATGGGACCGGGCAGAAACACGGTGCGATCCGCGGTTTTGTCCAGCAGCCGGTCGCCCAGAACGCCGGCGAGCGAAAGGCTCGCGAGCGCCCACAGGACGTACCAGCGTGCCGTCCGGCCGGTCGCCACGCGACCTCAGAAGTAGTAGGTCTTGAGCACATGAAACGTCAGCAACGCAGGCAACGGCCAGAACGTCAGCACGTGCGTCCACAGCAGGGTCTGGCGCAGGCGTTTGGCGGAGGCCGCCGCCAGACGGTGTTCCAGCGCGACCGCCGTACCGGCCAGTGCACCGGCGGCCACTACCGCTACAAACGTACTCATCAGGAAGGTATTGAGACCGTGACCCAGACGCCCGCCGGTGTGCAGCAGCAGGACGGCCACGGCCGCAAGACCCAGACCGACATGGAAAAAGCGCCAGCCCGGGTACCCGCCGAGGCTGAACTTCGGCAGCCGCTTGCGCAGCGACAGCACCAGGCTCAGCGCGGCCAGACCCAGCAGGCTGTAGCCGCTGAGCTGTTTCAGGAACGATTCACGCCACCACTGGTCCCAGCGCAGTTCCGTCGCCGACCAGCTGGCCACGTACGGAATGTCCGGAAGCACCGCGACTCCCGCCGCGGCGATCAAGGCCAACCCCGCACAGACCAGCAGGGCGCGCCAGCCGGAGGTCGGCGGCGCCGGCACACGGCGTCCAAACAGTTCCGACAGCAGCGGGCCGCAGGATCCGCACACCGTTGAAGCGCGGGTGCGCGCGGCCAGTGCCCGTGGCGTGGCACAACCGGCGGCGATTGCATCGGTGAGTTGACCGCGCGTAACGCCGGTGCAATTGCACACCGTCGCCTGCGCCGGCCAGTACGCGACGGACGATCCGCCCTCCGGCGACCAGAGGTGTCCCCGGCGGCGGAAGCGCAGCCCCTGCCAGAATCCCAGACGGCGACCGTGCTGCACCGATTCCAGCACGCGGGGCAGTTCGTCCCAGTCGCCGATGCCCAGCGCACCGACCAGGCGGCCGTGGCGGGTCAGCAGCGTGCGGTAACAACGGCGGTCGGGCGTGGAAAAGATGAATTTTCGGCACGCGCCGGCGGCGACTTCATCGGGATGCACTCCGGCCCCGAATACCGGCGTCTTGAAAACCTTGAGCCGCGTGACGGCGATCGAGCCGCGGTACTGCGCCGGCGTCCCGGCGATGCCGGCCGCGGCCACCGCCGCCTGTTCCAGACAGGGCGCCACCAGACCGTACACGACGCCGCGGTGCTCGGCGCACTCGCCGACGGCATAGACGTCCGGATCCGCGGTGCGCAGCGTGTCGTCCACCCGGATGCCGCGCTGGATCGGCAGGCCGGCGTCCAGCGCCAGCCGCACGTTGGGCACGATGCCGGTCGCGATGACCACGGTGTCGCAGTCCAGCGTCCGGCCGCTGCGCAGGCGCACGGCGCGGACGGCGCCTTCTCCCAGAATGCCGGTGACGCCGTCGCCCGTGATCACGTGGATGCCGCAGGCCTCCACCTGCCCGCGCAAGCGGCCGGCGGCGGCTTCGTCCAGCTGGCGCGGCATGAGCCGCGGAGCGTGCTCGACCACCGTGATATCGGTGTGAAAACGGCGCATGGCGCGGGCCGCCTCCAGCCCGAGCAGGCCGCCGCCGAGGACCACTGTGCGCCGGCTGCGCAGGCGCCGCGCCAGCAGCTTCTGCGCGTCGGACAGATCGCGAAAAGTATAGACACCCGGCAACT
>JAKEEJ010000003.1 GCA_022616655.1 Nevskiales bacterium
CGTCACGCCGGGCGAGGACTCGAACCGGCTCCGCGCCGCTGGACGATGCCAACGTCGGCCGCCTTGTGGACGTGATTCGCGAGATGTCGGAGAAAGTCCAGTTCGTCATCATCACGCACAATAAAATCACCATGGAGCTGGCGGACCAGCTGCACGGCGTGACCATGCAGGAGCCCGGCGTGTCGCGCCTGGTCAGTGTGGACATTCAGCAGGCGGTGGACATGGCCGCCAGACGGGAAGCCGCGGAGACCGTTGCGTGAGCGCGTTGCAGTGGGCGCTGTTGCTGCTGGGCGCAGGCGTGATCGTGATGCTGATTCTGTTGAGGCGCCGCGAAAAACGCATGCTGCAACCCTTTCTGCGGTCCAGCGACAGCCATCTGTCGCGCATGCGGGTGGTGCAGGACGCCTATCAGCCGCCGGTTTCGACCGGCGGCGGTCGGGCCAGCGGCGCCGAATTCGATCAGTTTGGGGTCGGCAAGCCGCGTAAGCGCGGAGCGGACACACCCAGAATTGAACCCGCCCTCACGTCGAATCCGGCACCTCCCGCGCCGTCACCTCCGCCGCACCTGACACGGCCCACGGCAGCGACGCCGGTTGCAGCGCCTGGAAAGTTGCCCGAAAAACTGGTGGCGTTCTACATCGCGGAGCGTGAAGGCACCGACATCATGGGATCCAGAATCCACGGCGCCCTGCAGAGTCAGGGCCTGTGTTTTGGCGAGCGCAAAATCTATCACCGCCTGCAGGGCGAGCGACCGGTGTTCAGCGTGGCCAGCCTGATCAAACCGGGCTCGCTGGATCCGGCGGAAGCCGACGGCTTCAGCACGCCGGGCCTGTCGGTGTTCATGCAGTTGCCCGGTCCGGTCCGTCCGGAAGCGGCATTTCAGGACATGCTCCGCACCTCGCGCCAGTTGGCGCAGACCCTCAAGGCCCAGCTCTACGACTCCGAACAGCGCCAACTCCTGACCGAAGAGCGTGCCCACGCACTGCAAGCCCAGGTGGAAGAATGGGCGCGAAAATACGCGGGTTGATTTCCGCAGAGGCCGGGCGGAGGGCAGACGCTTTCGGCTTTGAGGTGCATTCCAGAATGACCTTGTCATTCCGAGCGAAGCGAGGAATCTCGTCTGGAATGCGGGGAAGTAACACGAAAGATAGATCCTTCGCTCCGCTCAGGATGACAACCGGTTTTCGGTGATTTTGAAATGCACTCTAAAGAAAAACTGCCGGTGATGGTGCTGGTGGGCCGGCCCAACGTCGGCAAATCCACCCTCTTCAACCGCCTGACCGGCACGCGCGATGCGCTGGTGGCGGATTTCCCGGGACTCACGCGCGACCGTCAATACGGGTACGGAGAATACGAGGGCAGGCGCTTCATCGTCGTGGACACCGGCGGACTGTCGCCGGCCGCCGGCGACGCGCTGGCCGAACTGGCCGAAGCGCAGGCGCAGATGGCGCTCGACGAAGCCGACGCCATTCTTTTTCTCACCGACGGCCGCGCGGGTCTGAGCCCGGCCGATCAGACCATCGCCCGCGCGCTGCGCAAACGCGGCAGGCCGGTGCAGGTGGTGGTGAACAAGTCGGAAGGCTTGGGCAAAGAAGCCGCGGCCGAATTCTTCCGTCTGGGTCTCGGCGATCCCGTGCTCATCTCCGCCGAGCACGGTCAGGGCGTGGAGGCACTGCTGGAACAGCTGCTGCAACCTTTCGTCTCACAGCTCACAGCTCACGCCTCACGGTCTCCGGACGCCGACGGCACCGTCCGCGTCGCGGTGATTGGCCGGCCCAACGTCGGCAAATCCACGCTGGTCAACCGCCTGCTGGGCGAAGAGCGCGTGCTGGCGGGCGACCAGCCCGGCACCACGCGGGACTCCATCAGCGTCCCGTTCCGTTATGACGGCCGTGACTACGTTCTGGTGGACACCGCCGGCATCCGCCGCCGCGCGCGCGTGACCGAGCACGTCGAAAAAATCTCCGTGATCAAAAGCCTGCAAGCCGTCGAGCGCGCGCACGTGGTCATTGCGCTGGTGGACGCCCGGGACGAAATCGGCGTGCACGACGCGCGCCTGCTGGGCCTGGTCGCCGAATTCGGGCGCGGCCTGGTGCTGGCCGTCAACAAATGGGACGGGCTGGATCCGGGTTTTCGTGCGCGCGTGCGCGAGGCGGTGGACTTCAAACTGCCGTTTCTGGACTTCATGCCCGTGCACTACATCTCCGCCCGCGACGGCACCGGCCTGGACAAACTGATGCGCGACGTGCAGGCGGTGGCCGACGCGTCGCGGCGCGAATTAAAAACGCCGGAACTGAGCCGCGCGCTGGAACGCATGGTGTTCGAGCACCAGCCCCCGGCCATCATCGGCCGGCGCATCAAACTGCGCTACGCCCACCCCGGCGGCCGCGACCCCATCACCATCGTCATCCACGGCAACCAGACCGAGAAGCTGCCGCTGTCGTACAAGCGCTACCTCATCAACGAATTCCGCAAGGTCTTCAAGCTCAAGGGCCTGCCCCTGCGGCTGACTTTCAAAACCAGCGACAACCCCTTCAAAGGCAAAAAGAACATCCTCACCGCGCGCCAGCAGATGAAGCGCAAACGGATGATCGAAAGGCGGCGGCGCTGAGTCCCGGTCAACGCAGATTCCCGAAAGAAAATCCCCCCCTTGATGGGGGAGGGCAAGGGTGGGGGTGAGATCGTTGACCGACGCTTGCCTGCCGGTAGGTGCGGCCGTCCTTCGCCCAAGCTGTATAAGTGTTATACCATTCCGTCATGCGCTTCAGGTTCGATTCCCGCAAAAGCGTTGCCTTGCGGCGTAATCCGAAGCGTGGAATCGGATTTGAAGAGGTACAGGAAATCTGGCCGCATCCCTATTACCTTGATCAGAGAAACGATGATCCGGAGCAGTATCGGGCGATTGGGTGGGTAAAGGGCAAGTTCTATTCCGTTGTCTTTGAAGAGCGGGAGGACCGGCACGGCGAGTATTACCACCTGGTCACGCTCTGGAAGGCGACACGGCAGGAGGAAAAATTGTATGAAGAAAATAAATAGACCGGTAAGACGTGCCGCAGCCGAGACCATCGCGCGACGCGCCGACCGTGGCGAAGATGTTTCACGCTTTTTCACCAATCGGGGCAGAATGATGGCCCCGATTCAGCGCGTCAACGTGGATTTCACGGCGCCAATGGTGGCCGAGCTGGACGAGGTTTCACGAAAGCTGAATATCAGCCGGCAGGCGGTGATTAAAACCCTTGTCCGCCAGGGACTCGATCAGCGTTACATGGCCCATCCGGCCAGGAAAGTGGGATAAACGCAGCGGATGACGACGAGGGTCGTGTTCGCTCGCAGCAAGTGTCCCTGCAAGGGAAGGAAGAACATCCTCACCGCGCGCCAGCAGATGAAGCGCAAACGGATGATCGAAAGGCGGCGGCGCTGAGCTGACGTCGCCCGCGGCCGCAAGGATTCTCCCTCTGCCCGCAAGCGGGGAGAGGGGGGGGCGAGCAATGCTCGCAGGGGTGAGGGGCGATGATGACTCGAAACTGGAATTTAGGATACCTTGCGCCCACTGCGCCTGCCGGCAACAAGCCGGCAGAACACCTTGATCAGGGAAACGTGGCAAAGAAAAAAACTTCAGCCGGCCTGTCTGGCGGGCAGACAGGCGCCAACCTCGGCTACGAAGCCCAGCTCTGGCAGATGGCCGACGCGCTGCGCGGCAGCATGGACGCCGCCGAGTACAAGCACGTCTGCC
>JAKEEJ010000040.1 GCA_022616655.1 Nevskiales bacterium
GAAGGCTTTTTCAAGACCAGGAACGGCCTGGCCCAGAGCATTTCCCGCGCCGTGGCCTATGCGCCGTACGCCGATCTGGTGTGGTGCGAGACCGGCACTCCGGATCTTCAATTCGCCCGGAAATTCGCCGAGGCCGTGCACAAGACACAGCCGGGCAAACTGCTGGCCTACAACTGTTCGCCGTCCTTCAACTGGAAGAAGAACCTGGACGACGCCACCATCGCCAGATTCCAGAAGGAGCTGGGGGCAATGGGATACAAGTACCAGTTCATCACCCTGGCGGGCATTCACTCCATGTGGTTCAACATGTTCGATCTGGCCAGGGATTACGTGAAGCGCGGCATGGCCGCCTACGTCGAAAAGGTGCAGGAACCGGAGTTCGCGGCGCGCGAGCGCGGCTACACCTTCGTGTCCCACCAGCAGGAAGTGGGCACCGGGTATTTCGACGACGTGACCACGGTCATTCAGGGTGGAAAGTCTTCAGTAACCGCGCTGACCGGGTCTACGGAAGAGGAACAGTTTCACTGATCCTGCGCGCCCGCGCCTCAATCCTCCCCCGCTTGCGGGGGAGGAAGTTCAATTTAGGGCAGATGCGGGCGCGCCAGGTACGCCTGCGATTGCATCTCGACCAGACGTGAATGGGTCCGCTCGAACTCGAACTTGAGCCGCCGCCCGGTGTACAGCCGTTCGCGTGGAACGTGGGCGGCCAGAATCAGTTTTACGCCGCGATCGTAGAATTCATCCACCAGATTGACGAACCGCCGTGCCGCCTCTTCGTCGTCAACCGTCAGTCCGGGCACGCGACCGATCAGGACGGTGTGGTGGGTGCGGGCGATTTCGATGTAATCCGCGGCGGCACGGGCGGTTTCGCACAAGTCCGGAAAATCAAACCACGCCACGCCCTGTGCCAGTCGCCGGGCGGGAAGGGTGCGGCCGTGCAGCTCCAGTTCCGCCGGTTCGGCACCGTCCGGCGCCATCCGGGCAAACCACCGGGCCAGATTGGATTCCGCAGCGGCGTCGCAGGGGTGATGGTAGATCTCCGCCTGGGACAGGGTGCGCAGACGGTAGTCGGTGGCGCCGTCCACGTGCAGCACCGTACAGTGCCGCTTGAGGTATTCAATCGCGGGTAAAAACCGCTCACGCTGCAGACCGCCCCGGTACAGATCGTCCGGCGGCAGATTGGCGGTGGTCATCAGCGTCACGCCACGCTGAAACAGGTTCTCCGTAAGCCGGCCCAGGATCATGGCGTCGGCAATATCGGAGACAAAAAATTCGTCGAAGCACAATACCCGTGTCCGACCGGCAATGTCTCCTGCCACACGGGCCAGGGGGTCCTGGGTGTTGCCATGCCGCCGGAGGCGGTCGTGAATCTCCCACATGAAGCGATGGAAATGCGTGCGGCGCTTGCCGGAGAAGGGCAGGGATTCGTAGAACAGATCCATGAGCCAGGTCTTGCCGCGCCCGACCCCCCCCCAGAGGTACACGCCCGGTACCGCGGGCCAGCGGCGCCGGCCGAAATATTTTCTGGAGGGACGGGCCAGCAGCTCATCGTGAACGTGCTGCAGGGCTTCCACCGCCCGTGCCTGGGAAGGATCCGCGGTGAATCCGGGCTTTTGCAGAGCCCGCGCGTAACCCTCACGCGGTGGACAACACAAATCTCTCATCGGTGGGCATGCCGGTGGCCGTGATCCGGCTCGCCACAATGTGCCAGCACCACGGCACGGGTCTGGTCCCGCAGCCGGAGGACGGCCTCACGGCCTTTGCCGCTGGCGCGAAGCGGTGGGAAAAATTCTATTTCCACAGGGCTGAATCGGGGCAGATATTGCCCGTCCCCCAGCAACTTCCGGGTACCGCGGATCACGGCCGGCACCACGGGCACACCGGCATTGGCCGCCATCACGAATGCTCCCTTGCGAAAGGATCGCAGCGCCGCCTCCCGTTCGAAACCGCCTTCCGGAAACACCGTCAGCGAATCGCCGTTTTGCAGACGGCGTATCAGTGCGCGGGTCTGGCGGGCGCCGTCGCGCATGGAACTCCGGCTGATAAAACTCGCACCCATGCGCTGCAGGACGAGGCCCGCGTATGGCCAGTTCCGGGCACCGTCGTAGGCGACAAATGTAAAACGCGGGGGCAGGGCGGCGGTGAGAACCAGGCCGTCCAGGTAGCTCGCATGATTGGACGCCACGAGACAGGGCCCTTTCGGCAGGTGCCTCCATCCGCGTACCCGCAGCGGGAGCAGCGCGGCGGACAGGCCCAGGCGCACCCCCCAGCGCCCCATGTTGCGTCGCAGGCGCAGCGACGGCAGCAGAATAAGGGGAATACTCCAGGCAAACATCACCAGGACCATTGCAAAAAGCGCATAAAGCCCGTAGCCAAGTTTCAGCAGGCGTCGCATGTGTTCAGGAATTGAGAGGGAAAGAGGCCGTATTATAGATTTGTGGACTCTAGAAGCTATCTCAAAAAATCCGTTCGCCCTGAGCTTGTCGAAGGGCGGTGGGCCTTTCTCCTGGAGCGCCAAGGCCGTTCATGCTTCGACAAGCTCAGCACGAACGGCCGGTGGATATTTTTGAGATGAGTTCTGGTTCTGTAACGGCCGCTCCGGCACCAGATCCTACCGTCGAAAAATTCCTCGACACCCTGTGGATTGAACGCGGAGCGGCGCGCAATACCCTGGCCGCCTACCGGTCGGATCTGGCGCTGTTCAGCCGTGCGTTAATGACGGACAAGCGTCGTCTCGTCGAAGCCGACGCCGGCGACATCCAGAATTATCTTGCAGCCCGCAGTCGCGGCGGGACTTTCACGGCCCGCTCGCAGGCGCGACTGTTGTCGGCTTTGCGGCGCTATTACCGTTTCCTGGTACGGGAACGGATACGGACCGATGACCCCACCGCGCGGATTGCGGCGCCCCGGCTGGGCCGCAGCCTGCCCAGGACACTGACGGGCAACGACATCGAGCGCCTGCTCGCGGCACCTGCAGCCGACACCGTACTGGGGCTGCGTGATCGCGCCATGCTGGAACTGATGTACGCCTGCGGTCTGCGGGTATCGGAACTGGTGAAACTGAACGTTCAGCAGATCAACGTGCAGCGGGGTGTCATACAAGTGACCGGCAAAGGCGGGCGCGAGCGCCTGATTCCGGCCGGCGAGGAAGCCCTGCACTGGCTGGAGCGTTACCTGAAACAGGCCCGGCCGGAACTGGCGGCGGGCCGCACGGTGGAAGCCCTGTTCATCAGCCGTCGCAGCGCCGCCATGACCCGCCAGAATTTCTGGCATCTGGTCAAACGGCATGCCCGGCAGGCCGGCATCGGTACGCGCCTGTCACCCCACGTTCTGCGCCATGCGTTTGCCACCCACCTGCTGGATCACGGTGCGGACCTGCGTGCGGTACAGCTGCTGCTGGGTCATCGTGATCTGTCCACCACCCAGATCTACACAC
Organism: Nevskiales bacterium; assembly: GCA_022616655.1. Lineage (GTDB taxonomy): Bacteria > Pseudomonadota > Gammaproteobacteria > Nevskiales > Nevskiaceae > JACPFV01. The sequence continues at coordinate 3,437 of JAKEEJ010000040.1, forward strand.
ACGTGAGCCACACACGTTTGAAGGCGCTGCATGAGAAACACCATCCGCGGGGTTAAAAACTTGTCATTCCGAGCTGCGATAGCGGAGAGGAATCTGGTCTAGCAGTTTGTTGAAATTCGCCCATTCATTGTCATTTCGAGCGAAGCGAGAAATCTGGCGCTTTGTAGAATCAACGGCTTGCCAGATTCCTCGTCGCTTCGCTCCGTCGGAATGACAGCGTTTTTGTAGATTTTCAACAAACTGCTAGATCTTTCGTCGCCTTCGGTAGCTCAGGACGGCTAACGCCGGATTTCTCGCTTCGCTCGAAATGACAGAGATGGGGGTTTTCAAGAGCCTGTTCCCTGAAACATCCCGCCAAAACATTTGTCATACTTGCGCCCCTGTCTTTTGAGCGTGATTTATGAATCGAGTATTTCCCGTGCTGGTCCTGCTGCTGGTCTCTACCGGCGGTACCGGGGCCGAAGATCCGAACCTGGACAAGGTGCGCAAGGCCATTGCCACGAAACTGCCGGGCGTCGAGGCCGTCACGCCCTCGGCGGTGCCGGGTCTTTACCAGTTGCAAAAAGGTCAATCGTTCGCCTATGTAACCGGCGACGGCCGCTACCTGATCCAGGGCGACATGGTGGATCTGGTCACCGGCGAGCTCATCACCGAGAAGCAGCGCCGTACGGTGCGGCTCGCCGCGCTCAAGGAGTTCGGACCCAAAAGCGTGATTGAATTCGCGCCCAAAAAACCGAAATACACGGTCACCGTGTTCACTGACATTGACTGCGGTTACTGCCGGAAGCTGCATTCGGAAATGTCCGAGTACCACGACCAGGGCATCGCCGTCCGTTACCTGTTTTTCCCCCGCAGCGGACCGGACACCGAGTCGTTTTCAAAGGCAGAATCGGTCTGGTGTTCCAAAGACCGCAAGGAGGCTCTGACCCAGGCCAAGCTTGGCCTGCCGATTAAAGCCCCGAGTACCTGCTCCAATCCGATCCTCAAGCACTATGAAACAGCCGACGCCCTCGGGGTGGACGCGACTCCGACGATGATCCTGCCGGACGGCGAGGTCGTCCGTGGTTACGTCCCGGCCGCTGCACTGGCCAGTCGGTTGGCGACCGGCGACTGGCGTCAGGCTCAATCGGGAACGCCGGCGCCTTAAACTGCTTCCGGGACCACCGGCACCCATTCCCGGGTGGCGGTCAAAATCAGTCCCGCAATAACCGGCCGGCCGGGCCAGGCACCGCGCACCAGATCGGCGTAACGCGCCAATTGTTCTCTGTACGTCTCCTGCAACGCGGCGGCGTGTGGCTGGAGATGCGTTTTGTAGTCAATGATCCACAA
>JAKEEJ010000041.1 GCA_022616655.1 Nevskiales bacterium
GCACGGCTCTGGATACGGAAAACCCTGAAACGCTTCCACGCACTTGATGCCGCCATGAAATAATCGCGGCCGATGGCTCTTTCCTTTCTCCTCTGCACCCTGTTCGCACTGGCCTGTGGACCGCTGCTCTATGCCGCCGCGCAGCGGCGGCCGCGGGCGCTGGCTTTTCTGGACGGTTTTGTGCTGGTCAGCATTACCGGACTGGTGGTCGTGGAGGTACTGCCGGAAACTTTCAAGCACGGTGGCCTGTGGAGTCTGGCGTTTCTGCTGGGCGGGCTCTTGGGCCCGACCCTGCTGGAACGTGCCTTTCGCCGCGTTCAGCGCGAGGCGCACATTGTGACGCTGGCACTGGCCACGGCCGGGTTGATTCTGCACACCCTGGCGGACGGCCCCATATTGGCCCTGAGCCAGGGCGGCGACTGGGCGCTGCCGCTGGCAGTGGTGCTCCACAGCATTCCCGTGGGCATGGCCGTGTGGTGGCTGCTGGCACCCAGTTTTGGTCCCTGGCCGCCGGCGCTGGCGCTGCTGGCCCTGGGCGCGGGCACGGTGGCGGGATACCGCTACGGCGTTTCGCTCAGCGAAATGCTGGGCGAGCAGGCCTGGGCCTGGTTTCAGAGTGTGGTGGCGGGGACCATCCTGCACGTGATCTTCGGACGACCGCATCTGCATCACGCGGGTTGAAGCACGGGTTCTGCGCCCCCACCTCCATCCTTCCCCGCAAGCGGGGGAGGAAGTTTATTTTTCTTAGTAAAGTGCGCGGATGGAATACAAGGACTACTACAAAACACTGGGCGTGAGCCGCGACGCCAGCGCGGAGGACATCAAGCGCGCCTACCGCAAGCTCGCGCGTCAGTACCACCCGGACCGGAACAAGGCGAAAGGCGCCGAGGAAAAATTTAAAGAAGCCAACGAAGCCCATGAAGTGCTGTCGGATGACAAGAAACGCCGCGCCTACGATCAGTTGGGCGCGAACTGGCGCGCGGGTCAGCGCTTTACGCCACCGCCGGGCTGGGAAGCTCAATTCAGCGGCGGGAGGCGGGGCGACCCCGACGCTGCCAGTTTTTCCGATCTTTTCTCAACGCTGTTTGGCGGTGGAGCCGGGTCGTTTGGCGGCAACCCGTTTGAGACCGGCGGCTTCGGGCCACGCGCACAGGATCAGCACGCCGCCATCACGATCCAGCTGGAAGATTCTTTTCGCGGCTCGCAGAAAAATATTCTTCTGAACAACGGCCGCACGCTCAACGTGCGCATCCCGCGGGGCATCACCGCCGGCCAGAACATCCGGCTGGCACAGCAGGGTGCGCACGGCGGCGACCTGCTGCTGGAGGTGCAGTTTGCGCCGCACGCGGATTTCACCCTGGAGGGTCGTGACGTGCACACCGTTCTGCGGCTGGCGCCCTGGGAGGCTGCGCGGGGCACGCACGTTCCGGTGCGCACGCCGGGCGGCACGGTGGATCTGAACATTCCGGAAAATTCACAGAGCGGGAAAAAGCTGCGGCTCAAGGGTCGCGGCCTGCCGGGTACGCCTCCCGGCGATCAGATCGTGACGCTGATGATCGCCACGCCGGCGGCGGAGAATCCCGGCGACCGCGACTTTTACGACGAGATGGCGCGGCGCTTCGCACACTTCAAGCCGCGCGGCTGAATAGCAGGTCTTTTCAAAAGCTCCGTTCGCCCTGAGCCTGTCGAACGGGCGAGCGGAGTAACGCCCTGTTTCCGTTCATGCTTCGACAGGCTCAGCACGAACGGGAATTCCCCGGCGCTGTTTCGCCCGGCGTTCGGTCAGCTTTTGCCGCCCTGCGTTTTGCGTTTCTCGTCGCCGGATTCAATCAGCGACAACTGGCTGCGGCGCTGCTCGACGGTCGGGAACGCCAGCAGGCGTTCCACTTCCTCGCGGAAGGCGTTGGCATCCTGAAACTGACGGTAGATGGACGCAAACCGCACGTAGGCCACCGGGTCCAGATCGCGCAGCTCTTCCATCACCCATTCGCCCAGGCGGTGCGAGGGCACCTGCCGCTCGGCGGAGGCGCGCAGTTTGCGGTGGATGTTCTCGATGACGTGATCCACGGCTTCGGGCGTTACCGGGCGCTTGTAGAGCGCGCGCTCAAGACCCTTGCGCAGCTTGTCATCATCGAAGGGTTCCGGGGTGCCGTCGCGTTTGAGTATGTTGGGCAGAGCCAGCTGTGCCTTCTCGAACGTGGTGAAGCGGTTGCCGCACTTTTCGCAGGCGCGGCGCCGGCGCACCATGGCGCCATCCTCCACGATGCGCGAGTCAATGACCCGCGTGTCTTCAGCCTTGCAGAACGGGCATTGCATGACGGGCCCCTCACCCCAATCCTCTCCCCGCTGACGCGGGGAGAGGGAGAACAGCACGTCCCCTCTCCCCATGCCTCTTCTCGCATGGGGAGAGGGTTAGGGTGAGGGGCCTCTTCACGCGGCCTTCTTCCCAGCCTGGTACACCGGATAACGCGCGCACAACTGCTCGGCCTGGCCGCGCACCCGCGCAATCACCGATTCCACATCCCTGGCCTGGCTCATCGCGTCCACGATGTCGGCGATCCAGCCGGCGATGTCGGCCATTTCCTTTTCGCGGAAACCGCGCGTGGTGCAGGCCGGGGAACCGAGCCGCAGACCGCTGGTCACGAACGGCGACTTCGGATCGTTGGGTACGGCGTTCTTGTTGACCGTCAGATGGGCGCGCCCCAATGCGGCTTCGGCGTCCTTGCCGGTGACGTTTCTCGCAATCAGGTCGAGAAGGAACAGGTGGTTGTCGGTGCCGCCCGAGACCACTTTGTACCCGCGCTTGAGGAACACCTCCGCCATGGCGCGCGCGTTGACCACCACCTGTTTCTGGTACGCCTTGAATTCGGGCTGCAGCGCCTCGCGGAACGCGACGGCCTTGGCGGCCACCACGTGCATCAGCGGCCCACCCTGCACGCCCGGAAATACCGCGGAGTTGAGCTTCTTGTAGAAATCGTCCGGCTGCCCCTTCGCAAGGATGAGACCGCCGCGCGGGCCGCGCAGGGTTTTGTGCGTGGTGGAGCTCACCACGTGCGCATACGGTACGGGCGATGGGTATTCGCCGGCCGCCACCAGACCCGCGACATGCGCCATGTCCACCCAGAAATACGCGCCGATCTTGTCGGCGATTTCGCGCATGCGTTTCCAGTCCTTGATGCGCGAGTAGGCGGAGAAGCCGCCAATCAGCATGCGGGGTTTCGTTTCCAGCGCAAGGCGCTCCATCTCGTCGTAGTTGATCAGGCCGGTGGCCGGATCAAGACCGTACGGAACAACCTTGTAGTGCTTGCCGGAAAAATTCGCCGGATGGCCGTGGGTCAGGTGTCCGCCCTGGGACAGGTTCATGCCCATCACCGTGTCGCCGGGATTGACCAGCGCCATGAACACCGCGGCATTGGCCTGCGCGCCGGAGTGCGGCTGAACATTGGCGTAATCGCAATCGAACAGTTTTTTTACCCGCTCCAGGGCGAGCGTTTCCGCCACGTCCACGTGCTCGCAGCCGCCGTAGTAGCGCTTGCCCGGATACCCTTCCGCGTACTTGTTGGTCAGCGCCGTGCCCTGCGCTTCCATCACCGCCGGACTGGCGTAGTTTTCGGAGGCGATCAGTTCGATGTGCGCCTCCTGGCGGGCACGCTCGGCGAGGATCGCACCCCAGAGTTCAGGGTCGGTCTGGGCAACGGTTTTAGCATTAGGGTCTGTTGACATATATTTCACGCATGCGACGGTGGCACGGTTTCGTGCAGGGCTAGGAACGACGAGCGACGTTTGGTCCCCCCAAACGAGCGAGGAGTGACAACGCCCTGCGCGAAACCGGCGCCGTCCCTTCGGGTTGCGCCCCCAAACGCGCCATCCGTTGTTGCTCGGTGCTTGCTTAGAGTCACTAAGCGGCGCACCTCGCGCCTAGGCTGGCACGTTTGGGGGCAGCAACGCATGTGCGAAATATATGTCAACAGACCCTTAGTCCACATAAGTATTTCCTGCGTTTAGTTTCGAAGGCCGAGCTGCACCAGAATGGCTTTCTCGACCGCTTTCAAATCCGGCTGACTCAATATGGCATAGCGCGCGCCCAGTCGTTGCTTGGCGGCGGTGGTCAATTGGCTGGCCATGGCCTTACCCTCCATACCAGCGACGCTGACCCGTGCTTCTCCAGGATAAATCCGGCTTACGTTGCTGGTGAGCGGAACGACCTGCACCCGATTGAGCGCCGCGTTCGCGGCGTCATTGCTGACAATCACGGCCGGACGGCGTTTTTGAATCTCGCCTCCGACCGAGGGGTTGAAATGGACCCACCACACCTCACCACGCTTCATCGGCAGTTCCTGCCGCATCGAGCAGCAGCTCCTCGGACCATTTCAATGCCTGACTTTCTGATTTTTCGTCTTTGGCCATCTCTTTGTACGCGGCTTCGAGACGGGGGGGCGTCTTTGAGACCGGCACGATCCGGATGGCCTGACCTTCGGAAACAACTTTTACTTCCGTCCCCGGCTTGAGCCCCGCCTCGGCTGCAACCGCGGCCGGAACCCGCACCCCCAGGCTGTTGCCCCACTTGGCGACCCTGACGTTCATGCTGACTCTCCGCTAAGGATACTCATTGTATATCTGTCCGGCACATCGGGCACCGGCCTATTGGGCGATGGCCAACATCCGGTCCAGGGCCTGCCGGGCAGGCTGAGCAACCTCGGCCGGCACGCGGATTTGATTCACGACCTTGCCCACCACCAGATTGTCCAGCGTCCAGGCCAGGTGTTGTGGGTCAATGCGGAACATGGTGGAGCACATGCACACCATCGGTGACATGAACTGCACGGTGACCCCTTTGGGCTTCATCTCTTCGGCCAGACGATTCACCAGGTTCAGTTCGGTGCCGACCAGCCAGTGGCTGCCCGGCTCGGCGGCGCGCACCGTCTTCAGAATGGTTTCCGTGGAACCCACGCGGTCGGACTTCAGGCACACCTCCAGCGCGTTTTCGGGATGACTGATGACCCTACCGTTCGGCACCTGCCGGCGGAATTCATCCACGTGCTGGGGCCTGAACATCTGGTGCACCGCGCAGTGTCCCTTCCACAGAATCATCCGGGCCTGCCGGATCTGTTCCGGCTCCAGCCCGCCCCGCGGGCGGGTGAAATCCCATACGACCATCTGCTCCAGCGGGATGCCCATTTTGTACGCGCTCCAGCGACCCAGGTGCTGGTCCGGAAAGAACAATACTTTTTCGCGCTGGGCGAATGACCATTCCAGCACGCCGCGCGCGTTGCTGGACGTACAGACGATGCCGCCGTGGCTGCCACAGAATGCCTTGAGATTGGCCGCCGAGTTGATGTACGTCACCGGCGTGATACAGGCGTCCGGATCCAGCACCTGCGACAGTTCCTCCCAGCAGCTGCGGACCTTGACGAGATTGGCCATGTCGGCCATCTGGCAGCCGGCCGCCAGGTCGGGGAGGATCACGGTGCGCCGGCCGCCGGTCACGATGTCGGCCACCTCGGCCATGAAATGCACACCGCAGAACACGACGTATTCGGCTTCCGTCTCCGCCGCCATGCGCGACAGCATCAGCGAATCGCCCTTGAGGTCGGCGTGTTTGTACACCTCGCTGCGCTGGTAATGGTGACCCAGGATCACCAGCTTCTTGCCCAGGATGTTTTTGGCCGCCGCAATCCGGGCGTCGCACTGCGCGTCGTCGAGAAGATTGAATTCGTTGAGCTTCAGGGCTGCTGACATACCAGAAACCTCTGAACAATTCCCGTTCGTGGTGAGCCTGTCGAACCACAGACGGGAATTGTTCCGTCATATCCATCCATTGCCCGTTCATCCTTCGACCGGCTCAGGACGAACGGGCAGCACATCAGAGGCTTCTCCTCGGGGCGCCGACACGTCCTGCCATGGCCATCATTTTA
>JAKEEJ010000042.1 GCA_022616655.1 Nevskiales bacterium
GGGAGGCGGGAAACAAAAACGCCCTGTCGTCGTACCGTCTCACCCTTTACGGTCATCGCTCACCGCGGCGCCCGCGGCTACGCGCCGGAGAACACACTCAAGGCTTTTGAGCAGGCCATTGCACTCGGTGCGCCCTGGATTGAGCTGGACGTGCAGCTTCACCAGCAGGTGCTCTGGGTGTTCCACGATCGGCGCCTGGAGCGTTGCACCAACGGCCGTGGCCGCCTGACCGATCACGACGTGAACACGCTGCGCCGTCTGGACGCAGGCCAGGGTCAGCGCATCCCTTTTCTGGCGGAAGTTCTGGACCTCGTCCATCACCGCGCGGGGATCAACATCGAGCTGAAGACGGCGGAGGGTACCGCGGCGGCGGTGGCGGAGCTGCTGCGCGGCTATCTGGACCGCGGCTGGACGCCGGATGAATTCCTGGTGTCCTCGTTTCACCTGCCGGAACTGCGCGAGTTCCGGCGGCGGCTGCCCCAGGTTCCGGTGGGCGTTTTACTCTGTGGTGTGCCACTGGATCTCGCGGCCAGCGCCACCCGGCTGAAGGCGCGTTGCGTGAACCTGGATGTGGATTTTGCCGATCCGGCGCTGATTGACGATGCCCATCGCCGCGGGCTCAAGGTGTTCGTTTATACCGTCAACGAACCGGACGATATCGCCTTGATGCGCCGCCGCGTGGATGGGATATTCACCGACTATCCCGACCGGGCCTTGTCGCCCGGGTAAAGCGTCTCGCGCAAAGACCGCAAAGACCGCAAAGACCGCAAAGATTTAACATCACTTTTCTTCGCGCCCTTTGCGAGCTTTGCGCGAGTGCATTAACCCGCCACGTTACAAAATTAAGTGAAGGCACCCCGGCCGGCATCGGCCGCGGGTGCCTTCACAGGATTACTTGCCGATCAACGCCTTGAACCGCGTCTGCAATTCTTCGGAGGCTTGCGCAAAGATCACGGTTTCACCGTTGGGACCGGCGCTGCTAAATGCCTGGCCGCCCTGCATCCGGCCGGTGCTGCGGAAGCGGTCCAGTTCCGGCCAGCTGTTAAACACATAGATCCGACCGTCCATTTCCACCTGTCCGTAAAACCCCTTCTCCAGGCCCTGGATGCGCCGTTCGTAGAGGTTCTGCGCGCCGCCGGTAAAGCCGACCTTTTTCTCCATGGCCTTGGCTTCGGTCTTGGTCAGCGCGAATTTGACGGTTTCGCCGTTCAGGCCGCCGCCGATCTTGGTGACGACCAGCGGAATTTCCCCGGTCTGCTTGAACACCTTGTACCCCTTGGTGTCGCTCAGGACGAACACGCGGCCGTCCTGGTGAATTTCGTAGTAGTCGTCGTGATTCTTGTCCGCGGCAAGACGCTGGGCTTCCAGCTCCTTGTCGTACGCTTTTTCGGCTTCGGCGCCCATCCAACTGCCTTTGGTGCCGCAGGCGGCGAGCAGTGTGACGGCGCTCAGGGTAATCAGGGTGTGTTTGTACAGCATGCGGATCTCCATAGGTGGCCGTTTAGGAAAGCGCGCAGTGTGCAGCGGATTTGTTGCAGTCTTGTGACGGCGCCGTCGGGTCTGAAGCTGGGGTCGTTATCCAGACCCCTAATGCTTAGATAAATTCCATTTAATCAATGGATTACACGCTTGACTTGGTATTGTCATCGCCCGGCCGCAAAATGATCATGCTCCCTCTGGAAATGGCATCCATGAATCTGCTCTCTACCGCCGACGCGCCCAAGCGCTCGTTGGCCGAGGCACAGCCGTCGGAATTGTTCCTGAACCGGGAATTGTCCCTGCTCGAGTTCAACCGGCGCGTGCTGGAATTGTCCAAGGACGAAAACATTCCCCTGCTGGAACGGCTGCGCTTTCTGTGCATCTCCAGCTCCAACCTCGATGAATTTTTTGAGATCCGCGTCGCTGGCCTCAAGCAGATGTTGAGCGTGGGGTCCACCCAGGCCGGTCCGGACGGTATCCTGCCCCAGGACCTGATGGCCGCGATCTCCCAGCGCGCGCATGCGTTGGTGGACGAACAATACCGCGTGTTCAACGAGGTGCTGGTGCCGGCTCTGGAGCGTGAAAAAATCCGCTTTGTACGCCGCACGGATTGGAGCAAGGAGCAAGACACCTGGTTGCGGAACTATTTCGAAAACGAGCTGCTGCCGGTGCTGTCGCCCATCGGGCTGGACCCCGTGCATCCGTTTCCGCGCATTCTCAACAAGTCGCTCAACTTCATCGTGTCGCTGTCCGGCAAGGACGCGTTCGGCCGTAACACCGGCTTTGCCATCGTGCAGGCGCCGCGCGCGCTGCCACGCCTGATCCAGATTCCGGCCACGCTGTCCGGTTCCGGCGCCCACGACTTCGTGTTTCTGTCTTCGGTCATTCACGCGTACGTGGACGACCTGTTCCCCGGCATGCAGGCCACGGGCTGCTTTCAGTTCCGGCTCACGCGCAACAGTGACCTGCTGGTGGACGAGGAGGAGACGGAAGATCTGCTGGTGGCGCTGGAAGGTGAACTGTCGCAACGCCAGTGGGGTGACACGGTGCGGCTGGAGGTGGCGCACGAGTGCCCGGAACGGATGTCGCAATATCTGATGGACGTGGCCGCGCTCACTCCGCAGGACCTCTATCAGGTCAACGGTCCGGTAAACCTCAACCGCCTGCTGGCGATTCCCGACCTGGTGGACCGTCCGGATCTCAAATACCCGCCCTTCACGCCGCGCCTGGTCAAGGCGCTGCAGCCGGGCAACGATTTCTTCGCGGCCATCCGCGAGCGCGACATCCTGCTGCACCATCCGTTTGATTCGTTCGCGCCCGTGATCGAATTTCTGCGGCAGGCGGCGCGCGACCCCAACGTGCTGGCCATCAAGCAGACGCTGTACCGCACGGGCACCAAATCCGGCGTGGTGGACGCGCTGATGGAGGCCGCGCGCAACGGCAAGGAAGTGACGGTGGTGGTGGAACTGCGCGCGCGGTTTGACGAGGCCGACAACATTGACCTCGCGGAAAAACTGCAGGAGGTTGGTGCCCACGTGGTGTATGGCGTGGTGGGCCACAAGGCGCACGCCAAGATGATCCTGGTGGTGCGGCGCGAAGATCCAAGTTCGGCAACGGGGGCGCTCAAGCACTACGCCCACCTGTCCACCGGCAACTACCATCCCCGCACGGCCCGTCTGTACACGGATTACGGCCTGTTCACCGCCGACCCCGGTCTGTGCAAGGACGTTCACGCGGTGTTTCTGCAGCTCACCAGCCTGGGCAAGGTCAGCAAGATGAAACATCTGCTGCAATCGCCCTTCACCCTCGCCAAAGAGCTGCACAAAAAAATCGAGCGCGAGACGGAACTGGCCCAGAAGGGTCGGCCGGGACGCCTCATTGCCAAGCTGAACGCGCTGGTGGAGCCCGACATCATCCGGGCGCTCTACAAGGCCTCACAGGCCGGGGTGTCCATTGACCTGGTGGTGCGCGGCATGTGTTCGCTGCGGCCCGGTCTGCCGGGGATTTCCGACACCATCCGCGTGCGCTCGATCATCGGCCGGTTTCTCGAGCACACGCGCGTGTTTTATTTCGGTAACGACGGCGAGCCGGAAGTGTGGCTGGCCAGCGCGGACTGGATGGAGCGCAACTTCCAGCGCCGGGTCGAGGTGGCCTTCCCGATCCTGGACAAGAAACACAAGGAGCGGATCATCGCCGAGTTGAACGGTTACCTGGAAGACACGGCGCAAAGCTGGGTCCTGCAGGCCGACGGCAGTTGCTTGAATCCCGAAACGCCGACCCCCAAGGGTATTCAGCAGAAGCTGCTCGACGAAGCAACCGGTTGATGCGCCCGTTCACTCAAAGCGCAGTTTGATGTCCGCGGCTTTGAGGGTGTCGGCTTCCAGTTCCAGATCGGCCTGGGTCAGCGGATGTTCGTCCAGCCAGTTCCTGGAGAACTGAAGTTCCAGACTGTTGCGGCCGACGGAGAACTGCACGCGCGGCCGGAACCCGGCGGTCCGGCTGCGGTGCAGAACCACCGCCAGACGCAGAATCATCGCCAGCCGCCGGATCGGTTCGGCCCAGACCTTCGGCAGATCCTCCAGAGCGGTTTCGACGAACTTGCCGCGGTGCAACCGGACCAGCGCGGCCAGCAGGCGCTGCTCGGTCTGGGAGAAGCCGGGCAGGTCGGCATGGCGTACCAGGTACTCGCTGTGTTTGTGATACCCGGCATGCGCCACCACCAGACCACATTCATGCAACCGGGCGGCCCAGCCGAGCAGCAGCCGGCAGGGTTTCTTGTCCAGCTTCCAGTCCTGGGTGGCGGCGTCCAGAAAGCGCAGCGCCGTGGCTTCCACGTCGGCGGCGTGGACCGGATCCGCTCCGTAGCGCTGGGCCAGTGTCGCCACGGTCTCGCCGCGGATGTCGTGGTCGGTCAGCCGTCCCACCAGGTCGTAGAGCACCCCTTCGCGCAGCGCGTTTTCCGAAGTCTGCATACGGTCCAGTTTGAGGCTGTCGAATACCGCGGCCAGCACC
>JAKEEJ010000043.1 GCA_022616655.1 Nevskiales bacterium
GCCCTCTGCGTCTTTGCGCGAAACGCTTTTTAGAGGTTTTTTATAAGCACGAGCGAGTTGCGCTGGTAGTTGTACAGGCGCTTTTTCTGGACCGGCAGATCCTCGACCGTGCCCTGCTTGAACCCGCTTTCGATAAACCAGTGCGGCGCATGAGTGGTGAGGCTGAACAGGCGTTTGAGCCCCTGCTTTTTCGCTTCCCCTTCGACGCGCCCGAGCAGGATCGAAGCGCGGGCCTTGCCGCGGTAGTCGCGGTGCACGGCCACGCACGACAGCTCGCCGGCCTGCGATTCGGTGAAGGGAAACAGTGCGACACAGGCGATCACGAGGCCGTCGCGCACCATCACCGAAAAATTGCCGATCTCCAGTTCCAGCTGTTCGCGCGAGCGCGGCACCAGCACGCCGGTGTCCTCCAGCGGCTGGATCAGCGCCAGAATGCCGCCCACGTCTTCAATGGTGGCGTCGCGCGTGGCTTCGTAATCCTCATCGGCGTGGAACAGCAGGCCGCTGCCGTCGCGCGTATAGAGCTCGCGCAGCAGCGCGCCGTCCCCGGCCATGGAGGCCAGGTGCACGCGCTTGACGCCGCCGCGGCCGGCTGCCGTCACCGACAGCAGGCAGCCGCGATCCTCCGGTGACAGCGCATCGCCCTTTTCGCGCAGCAGGCGCTCCGCGTCGCTCAGACTCAACTGGCCGGCGTCGCCGGTGTCTTCGGCCAACGGCCAGCGGGCCGGGTCGCTGGGAACGAGGAAAATCAGCTTGTCGGCGGCCAGTTCGGTGGCGGCGGCGGTGGCCACGTCTTCAGCGCGCAGGTTGAAGATTTCACCGGTCGGCGAATAGCCAATCGGAGAGAGCAGGCAGACGCGGCCCGCCTCCAGATTGGCGCGGAGGGCCGGCACGTCCATGCGCCGCACGTCGCCCGTGTGCTGCATGTCCACCCCGTGGCGCACGCCCACGGGCCGGCCGACGATCCAGTTGCCGCCGGCGATCTTGAGCCGCGCGCCACCCATCGGCGTGCTGGCCAGACTGGTGGACAGGCGGGCTTCGATCTCCATGCGCAACTTGCCGACCGCGGCTTTGACGCAGTCCAGAGTAGGAGGGTCGGTGACGCGCAATCCGTCCACGTACTCCGAGCTGATGTCGCGTGCCGCCAGTTCGGCGTCCACCTGCGGCCGTGCGCCGTGCACCAGCACCAGCTTGACGCCCAGACTGTGCATCAGCGCGATGTCGTAGATCAGCGAATCGAAGTCGGGGCTCTGGGCCACTTCGCCACCGAAGGCGACCACAAATACGCGGCCGTTATGGGCGTGGATATACGGCGCACAACCGCGCAGGGCGAGGACCACGTCGTCATTTTTCATGGATAAGACCTTTGGTGCCGGTCACCCGAAGCCCTGGGATGGAGCGACTCCCAAGGGGGGATTGCCGGATCAGGGGCGTATAATAACGACCCCTTTTCCACCGTGCCGCGCATGAGCGACGTCCTTCGTTACGACCGGCTCGCCGAGGCCTTGTCCAGCCTCGGGTTCACGCAGGAGGCCGCCGAATACCACGGCGCGCTGTGCGGTGCGCTGTGCGTGAGACCGGCCGAAGAAATTGATCCCCTGGACCTGCTGGAGTCCACGAACACCGCCGGGGAAAATACCGCCGGTGCCGAGCAGGTCCTGCGGCACCTGTGCGGACAATCGCTGGCGGCCTTCACCGATGCCGGAACGGTGTTGAGCCCGCTGCTGCCGGACGATGAAGAATCCCTGCCGCGGCGGGTCCGTGCCCTGTCGGCCTGGTGCGAGGGTTTTCTGTACGGCATTTCCACCGGCCGTCCCATCGAGATGAAACGCTGCACGCCCGAGTTCAAGGAGATTCTGCGCGACTTTACCGAGTTCACTCATGCCGGCGTGGACGACGGAGAGAATGTTGAACTGGAGGAAACCGCCTACGCCGAGCTCATCGAGTACATCCGCGTCGGCGCGCAGCTGGTGTACCTGGAACTGCATGCGTGCGACGCTGATGCCGGCGTGACGTTCCATTAGCAGGTTGTTGAAAATCTCGTTATTGATTCGCCGCCCATCCTTCGACAGGCTCAGGACGAACGGTGAATCAATGACCTGGAGTAAGGAAGGGTCCGTTCGTGGTGAGCGGGTCGAACCATGAACGGACTTTTTCGACAACCTGTTAGAAATAGAAGCCGTCGTGGTGTAAATAAATTCGGAGTTGGAGGATGACCGGACCCACGTCAGTGAAATTGGACGAACACGCGCGGCGCCGCGCCCGGCTGATGCAGGCCATGGGCCCGGACGGCTTGGCCATCGTCCCCGCGGCGCGCGAGGCGGTCCGCGCGCGCGACACGCATTACCGTTTCCGGCAGAACAGCGATTTCCGTTACCTCACCGGCTTTCCCGAGCCGGACGCCATCGCGGTGCTGGCCCCGGGTCACCCCCAGGGGGAATACCTGCTGTTTGTGCGGCCGCGCGATCCGGCACGCGAGGTCTGGGACGGCCGCCGCGCCGGCCCGGAAGGGGCCCGGACGCAGTACGGGGCCGACCGGTCGTTTCCCGCGTCGGATTTTTTCGGACGATTGCCCGAGCTTCTGGGCGGCCGCGAACGGCTGTTCTACACGCTGGGCGAACGGCCGGAGCTCGACGCGCCGATCGCCGCCTGTGTCC
>JAKEEJ010000044.1 GCA_022616655.1 Nevskiales bacterium
CGTTCCGGAAACCAGCAGCTGCGCGGTATCCCCCCAGTACTTCAGGGTGGCCCTGGAAAAGCTCGGACTGCGCGGACCGTATTCGCGCGGATAACGGAAGGCGCTGAGCTGGCGTGGATTTTCAATCTGAATGCCGGGCGATTTTCCGGCCAGGAAACACACCAGCAGCCCCGGCTCGGACCGGCCGATGACCGTGGCCGCCGGCAGAAAGCGTTCAAAGTCCGGCATGACGGACAGGGCCTGGTGACGCCCCAGGCAGAACTGCCGGTAACGCTCGGCATCATCCGTGCCCTGCGTAATGCCATGCAGAAAATTCCAGCCGCGCAGCATCCAGGGGTACCCCTGACGTTTCAGAAAACCGGCGATGCGTTCGTACGCCTGCCGGGTGGCCGCCGCCGTGTCCTGCAATTCCGCCTCGGGGACCACCCGCCAGCCAAACAGGGCCTGGGGGCTTCTGGAAAAACCGATGCCCTCTTCACGGCCGTGCTCCACGACCCCGGCGCTGCGCCAGATCTCAAATCGCACAGACCGGTCCAGCGGCTCCAGACCAATGGCGATCCGGCGCGGATCGTCCGAAGGCGCGGCGGCCGTCTCAAATCCGATGCAGGCCAGGACCCCGCGGTCCAGCCGGGGACCCTCCGAGAGCTCCACCCACAATGGCGCCGTCAGGGTATGGGGCGTAGAAGCAAGTTCCAGAGAAGACATACGCGGGGAATTTTAGACCGTTCGCCCGGCCCGCGCGCCGGGACTTTGCATCAAAAATAATACTGCCAGCGCCACTCCGCGCTGCGCGCTTCAGACGACTCGAAGGCCCCGTAATTCAGCAACAGCCGAAGGCCGTGCCGGGGTCGGAACTGCCATTGCGTGCCCAGATGCACCCGGCATTGATTCCCGTCGTCACCGGCCAACGGCTCCAGCCAGTCGGTCTCCAGGCGCTGGGTAAAAACACCCGTCCACTGCACCGCCAGACCACTGCGTAAACCACCCGCAAGGGCATAACCGTCCCCGGCATCGCGGTTCACATCAAGGCTGCCGAGAACATGGGCATACGCCTGTGCATTCGACCAGGGACGAACGGCAAACCCCGCACCCCCGTCCAGATAAAACCCCAGTCTGTGCTGGGGATCGGACGCCAGCGCCTCCAATGCGAAACGCCGCAGACCGGTATTCACCTGCCAGGACCAGGGCTTGAACGCGCGGCTCCAGGGCGCCACGGTCTGAACACTGACCAGACGAGCCTCCGCCACCTCAACATCGCCGGCGCGGACCAGAAAGGCCAGATCCATAAATTCGAGATCGCTGCCCGCCAGATAACCACCCGGCGGATCGAGACGGTCGTGGTACGCCGCCCGCACCCGAAACACCGCGGCCGTGTGCTCGGGATCAGAGCGAACGCCCAGATCCAGACGGGAGGTTTCGTGCCCCTGTTCCGGCCGCATTGACGGCACCGGCACCGGCGAAAACGCGGCTTTCTCCGGAATCCGGCTGCGTGCGACCAGCACATCCCGAGCACGGGACAGGCCCGCCTCGCGCTTTGCCGGATCTTCCTGGAACTGGAGATAAAGATAATCGTGCGTAGTTTCCAACAATCGGGCACGGTCGTACGGCTCCCCCTGGCTCTGTCGCGCATCCTCCAGCCCCGCCCTGCCGTGGGCGTAGTCCAGCACCCAATCCACACCCGGAACGGACAGGTCTTGCAGTTTGTGTTCCAGCGTGCGGGCCAGTGACGGCCGGAATACGGGTTCGCCCAGCAGCCCGGCATCACGCAACACCCGCAGCGTGTCCACCGGCATGGTGTAGGAGATCGGGTCGTGGAATTCGTCGGTAAGCTTCAGATCTTCGCGCGCGGTTTCAATCAGGGACAGCAGCATGTAGGAACAGTTTTCCGTCAGGAAAAAATAATCTGAGCCCACGCCGCGCATCTCCCACAGGTGCCACAGCAGGCGCTGCTGCTCCACGGGCGTCAGGTCCAGTGGGTATTCCCACAGGTCGCGGTGATTGATGCGCGCGTATTGCCGTACTTTCTCGTAATAGGGATACAACGAGTACTCGCCGACAAATCCGCCCGCCAGTCCCTGCAGGGTGTACGTCACGGGATTGCGGTCAGTGGCCACGGCCGCCGCGTAGTTCACCGCATACGCCAGGAGCGGCTCGTCCGGCGTCTGGCCGCGGCCGTCCACGCGCAGCAAGGTGTGTCCGTACATGGTGGCCGGACTGTTGAGATCGTTGGCGGCAAACACCATGGCAACGGATGCCGGATTCAGCGCGGCCATCCATTGGTCGTGGAATTCACAGGTCTGCCCGGGCAAGCGCGTGGGATCGAAGCGCAGCCGTTCCTTCAACCACTGGTAGCGGGCACGGACACGGCACTGCGTGGGCTCTTCAAGACGCAGAGCATCGCTGAAGAATGAGGCCAGAGTCGCCTCGAGTTCCGCCTGTGGATCGGTCTTGCCGCGGGGGGCCAGAAAGAAGATCGGACTGTCCACGATGCTGGTCACGCCCGGCAGCAACCGGTTGGCGCGGTAATGCAGCAGTCGGTGCCAGTAGGGCTGTTCGGCCAGTCGTTCGGCCCGCGCCGTCTGCTGCAACTCGAGCAGGTACACGGCGTCGCCGGCCGCAGGGACCGTTTCAACCGTCAGTGCCACGGCCAGAAAAAGAGATAAACGCATCCGGAGATAAAAAAGCGGCGGCCGATTCGGCCGCCGCCGGAAACAACGGGAAACAGCTTTAGACGGCGTAGCGCGACAGGCGCACGTCCTGGAGCATCAGTTCACGCAGAGCCGTCACCACCTCGGCCGCGGTAACGACCTCGCTGCTGAAAAGGGCGGTGTAGCGTGATTGTGCCAGCGCGAAGAAAGCGGCACGGTCAGTGCTTTCTTCAATGCCGTAAAGGCTGGCCAGGGCCGTCAGGGTCTCGCCCTCGCCAGCGGCCATCTCGGCCGACAGCTGGTCGAGGTTGACGCTGGCGAACTTCGTCACGCGTGCATCCACCGTGATGGTGGTGTTGCCGTTGCAACCCCAGGTGCCGCTTGAAATGGCGAATGTCTGGTTGCCGAAAAGGTTATTGGTGTAGGTGGCCAGCAGATGGTATGGAATGCCTTTTTCGCCTTTCCACAGCATGGTACCCGCACCGCAACCCGCGTCATTGTCTGCATAAACCGAGGACAAAGGCGCCAGGGCGAGTGCCGCTACAGCGATCAGCTTCTTGTTCATGCCGAAATCTCCTGTTCAGGGTGGGAACACGGACGACGCTGATTCCCCCTACGCCGCCGGCGGGTCAGGGACCCGTGGACACCTTAGCCTATGCGGCGGAAAAGTTGAAGCAACACACCGTCTTGAGAGCCTCGTCACGGCCGGGCATGCTGACTCCCCGGTTACGTCAAACAGACCCTGGACAACAGACCTCCAATGCGCGGCAATTCCCTTTGCAGTCAATGCCGTCTGGCCGCCCTGGTTCTGGCGGGCGTGGTCTACAACCTGAGTGGCTGCACCCAGCTGTTTTTCCAGCCGGACCGGCAGACGGTATTTCATCCGAGGGACCTGGGGTTGGCCAGCGAAGACGTGTACCTCAACACCCCCGATGGTCTGCGACTGCACGCCTGGTGGCTGCCGGCCATCGGACCCGTCCGGGGTACGGTGCTGTTTCTGCACGGCAATGCCGAAAACATCAGCACTCACATCCGGTCCGTGGCGTGGCTGCCGGCACAGGGGTTTAACGTGTTCCTGCCCGATTATCGCGGCTATGGAGAATCGCAGGGCACGGCCACCATGGCCGGCGTTCATACCGACGCCGAAACCGCCCTGGCCTATCTGGCCCGGCAACCGGAACGGAACGGCACGCCGCTGTGGGTGTTCGGCCAGAGTCTGGGGGGCGCCGTGGCCCTCCGCACCGTGGCGCAGTCCCCGTACCGGGCCGCCGTTTGCGCCGTCGTTGTCGAGAGCGCCTTTTCCAGTCCGCGTCTCATTGCGCGCGAAAAACTGGCCTCTTTATGGTTGACCTGGCCCCTGCAATGGCCCCTGTCGTTCCTGTTCTCGGATGCCTACAGTCCGCTCGCCGTGGTGGACCGGATCAGCCCGATTCCCCTGCTGTTGATCCACGGCGACGCCGACCCGGTGGTGCCGGTGTCGCATGCACAGCGCCTGCACGCGGCCGCGCGCGACCCCAAAACCCTGTGGATTGTTCCGGACGGGCGCCACATTGACGCCACCCTCCGGCCCGAGCTGCGCACGCGGCTGCTCGCCTATCTGGAATGGATTACAGCCACCGGCACGATTTCACACACGCCTCAGAAATAACCGCGCCGGCGGAAAAAGATCAGAAGCATCCCCGCCAGCAGTACCATGCTCCCCAGCGCCAGGGGGTATCCAAAGCGCCAATGCAGTTCCGGCATGTGCTCGAAATTCATTCCGAAAATCCCGACGACGAAGGTCAACGGCAGGAAGATGGCCGAGAATACCGTCAGGATGCGCACGATCTCGTTGGTGCGGTACGAGACCATGGCAAAGTGCATCTGCACCGCCGCCTCCAGGTCCCGCTCCACGTCGGCGGTGGCCGCCTGGACCCGGCCGATGTGTTCGGTGAGGTTGCGCAGATGCACTTCATCGCTCGTGCTCCACTCAAAGCGGCTGCCACGGTCCCAGGCATACAGGGCCTCGGTCTGCGCCTGGCACAGCGATTCCAGCCGGCGCACCTCGCGGCGTCCGTTCAGAACCTCGCGCCAGTCGTTGAAGGGATTGTCCGGATCGAGCAGACTCTCCTGCAGGGCCGTGGTGCGGTACGCCAGCGGCCCGCGGATGTCGAGATAGCGGTCCACCATGGTGTTCAACACCAGGTATCCCAGCATGACAATATTGGGCGGCGGTTTGAGCCGTCCGTCGGCCAGCTTCTGCCGGGTGCGCCCGATGCTGACGGTGTCTCCGGCGCGAACCGTCACCAACAAACGGTCAAACAGAAAGAAGGCTGCCGTGCGCGTCTCCAGCGGGAAGGGATCGTCCCGCGGGCCGAGATCCTCGAAAATCAGCAGATCATATGCCGGCGTATTGTCAAAAAATGATGGGTGGCGGGCGTTGAGACTGTCCAGCACGTGATCCGGCTCGAGGGCCACCCCGGTCAATGCCGTGACGGTACGCTCCCAGTCCTGGGCCGTCTCGCGTACGCAATCCAGCCACACCAGGCC
The DNA here is from genome assembly GCA_022616655.1 of Nevskiales bacterium. Classification (GTDB taxonomy): domain Bacteria; phylum Pseudomonadota; class Gammaproteobacteria; order Nevskiales; family Nevskiaceae; genus JACPFV01. Next base: position 5,178 of record JAKEEJ010000044.1, read on the forward strand.
CGTGGCGGGCATCGCCGTCAGCGTATCCAGCTGTCGCGGCAGCCGGCCGTCAGCGAAATGGAGAATGTCCATTCATTTCAGCAAATCTTCAATCGCCGCGCGTTCTTCGCGCAGTTCTTTCTCGGTCGCGTCCATGCGCGCACGCGAGAAGGCGTCCACCGGCAGGCCCTGTACGATCTCGTACTGACCCCCCTTGCAGATGCAGGGATACCCGTACACCACGCCCGGTTTGATGCCGTAGCTGCCGTCCGAGGGCACGCCCATGGACACCCATTTGCCGTTTGTACCCAGCGCCCA
>JAKEEJ010000004.1 GCA_022616655.1 Nevskiales bacterium
ATGACGGTCATCGTGCGGTCCTATTTCTTCGGCGCCTGCCAGCGCTCGGAAGCGAAGGCGTCGTTCAGCGGCGTCTGCATGACGTGATTGGCGTAGTTGCTGAGCGTCTTCATCGCCACACCCAGAATCACGTCGAGCACGTTGGCCTTTGTGTAGCCCGCCGCCAGGAAGGACTCGATCTGCGCGGTCTCAATCCAGCCACGCTGATGAACCACGGCGCGCGTGAACTGCGCCAGCGCGTTGAGCTTGGGATCAGGCAGCTTGCCTTCCTCGCGCAGGGCCACGACCAGGGCGGGATCGGCCTTGGCCATCATCTTGGCGATAAAAGAGTGCGCCGCAACGCAGAACTCGCACTGGTTGGCGACGCTGACCGCGAGCCATACCACGTTCTGTTCCAGCTGGGACAGCTGGGTTTCGCTGAACGCTGTTCCCAGGCCGAGGTAGCCTTTGAATGCCGCCGGCGATTCCGCGAGGCCGGCATACAGATTGGGAACGAAGCCGAAGCGCTTCTGGGCGTCTTCAAGAATAGTCTTCGCCGCCTCGGGCGCCGAGGCGGGGGTGTGCAGGGTAAAAGCAGTCACGGTGGGTTTCTGATCCTGAAGGGTCCGCGTGCGGCAGGGCTGCGCTTCGCGCAGTGACCCAGACCCGCGCCATTCTATAGACGGCAGTCTGCGACGGCGATGTCCGCGAGTCTGTGATTTATCCCCGTACGTCCGGCCAGCGCGATCCGGGGGCCCGCCCCCAGGAAGGGAGGTCGGTTTCGTGTATGGTGCTGCCACAGTTTTCTTATGCAAAACCCCCTGTTGACTTTGGCCGAGCGCGCGGAGTTGCCCGCGTTTGACCGCATTCGTCCGGAACATGCCGAACCGGTTCTGGACGCGTTGCTGGCGCAGAACCGCGCGGACCTTGCGCGCCTTCTGGCCGATAGCGCCGAGCCGGATTGGGAAAGCCTGATGGAGCCGCTGGAAGACAGGGCCGATCGGCTGGCGCGGGTGTGGTCCGCCGTGTCGCATCTGTGGGGCGTCTGCAACACCCCGTTCTGGCGCGAAGCGTACGGCGCCTGCCTGCCGAAACTCACCGAATACGGACTGGAGCTGGCGCAGAGCGAGCCGCTGTTCCGCGCCTATGAACGCCTGTCGCAACGCCCCGATTTTGCCGACGAGAGCACCGCGCGCCGGAAATCGGTGACCGACGCGTTGCGGGATTTCCGCTTGTCCGGCGTCGCTCTTCCGCCCGAGGACAAACAGCGCTTCAAAACGATTTCGCTGCGACTGTCGGAGTTGCAAACGAAATTCGAGGAAAACCTGGTGGACGCCACCCAGGCCTGGACCCTGCACTTCACCGAGGCCGAACCCCTGGCGGGCATGACCCCCTCGGGTCTTGCGCAGGCGGCCGAGCAGGCCCGCTCGAAAAACCTCGAAGGCTGGTTGCTCACCCTCGACCATCCGAGCTACGACGCGGTGATCACGTACGCCAATGACCGTGCCCTGCGTGAGACGGTGTACCGCGCATATGTCACGCGCGCCTCCGAAACGGGGCCGCACGCCGGCCGTTTCGACAACACCGCGCCGATGGCAGAGATTCTTCAGCGGCGTCACGAGCAGGCGCGGCTGCTGGGATACCGAAACTTCGCCGAGGTTTCGCTGGCCAGCAAAATGGCGGAGTCGCCGGAGACCGTGGAGCGGTTCCTGCTGGACCTTGCGGCCAGAGCCAAACCGCGCGCGCAGCAGGAGTTGGACGAATTGCGCGCGTACGCCCATCGCCTCGACGCGCTGACCGACCTTCAACCCTGGGACCTGCCGTACTACGCCGAAAAACTGAAGCAGGAAAAACTCGGTTTGTCCGAAGACGAACTGCGGCCTTATTTCCCGGCGCCGCAGATCCTAGAAGGGTTGTTTGCGCTGGTGAACCGCCTGTACGGCATTGGATTCGAGCGCGCCGACGACATGCCGGTCTGGCACCCGGACGTGAGCACCTACACGCTCAAGGACGCTGCCGGCCGCCGCTTTGCGCGGTTTTATCTCGACCCCTACGCGCGCGAGCACAAGCGCGGCGGCGCCTGGATGGACGAATGCCGTGTGCGGCGGCGCACGGCGCACGGCGTGCAGGAGCCGGTGGCTTTTCTCACGTGCAACTTCGCTCCGCCTCTGCCGGGGCAGCCGGCCCTGCTGACGCACGAGGAAGTGCTGACCCTGTTTCACGAATTCGGCCATGGTCTGCACCATCTGCTCACGCGCGTGGACGTGGCGGCCGTGTCCGGTATCCGCGGCGTGGAGTGGGACGCCGTGGAGCTGCCGAGCCAGTTCATGGAGAACTGGTGCTACGCGCCCGAGGCGTTGACGCTGTTCGCCCGGCACTTCCAGACCGGCGCGCCACTGCCGGCCGATCTGTTGTCGAAACTGAACGCCAGCCGCACCTTTCATGCGGGCCTCGCCGCGCTGCGGCAGGTGGAATTCGCGCTGTTCGATCTGCGGTTGCACCGGGATTACGATCCGGCCGCGGCCGGCGTCACGGCGGTCCAATGGATATACGAAACTCTGGCCCGCGTGCGCACCGAGGTCAGCGTGTTGCCGCCGCCCGAGTGGAACCGTTTCCCGCACAGTTTTTCGCACATCTTCGCCGGCGGGTACGCGGCGGGTTACTACAGCTACAAGTGGGCTGAAGTGCTGTCCGCCGACGCTTTTGCTGCGTTCGAAGAGGAAGGCTTGTTCAACCCGGAGGTGGGCGGGCGTTTCCGCGACACGGTGCTGGCGCAGGGCGGTTCGCGGCCGGCGCTGGAACTGTTCCAGGCCTTCCGCGGCCGTCCGCCCCGCATGGAGCCGCTGCTGAGACAGAGCGGCCTTCTGGAAACGACATAGAAGCTGCGTCGTCTCCCCAATCGGTGCTACGATGACGCCGGTGAGGAAATCCCCGAAATGCTACGCGGCCCGCAGTTCGGCGGTTTTCCCTATTTTCCCTACAAGAAATCTGATGGCCGCCAATGGAGATCATGCTATGACCAGAATGATTAAAGCGTTCTTGCTGCTGGGCAGCGTCGTCTGGGTGGCCGGCTGTTCAACCACGCTGGCCGTTGAAGGCGACTTCGATGCGAAAAATGACCGCTTTCTCGGCGAGGCGACGGCCTCCCTGTCGGGTGAAGGCACGCTCTCGGTGCAGTCCCTGAGCGGAGCTCGTTGCACGGGTGCGTTCAAATACGCGGAGTCCGGCGTCAGCGGCAACGGTACCTTCAATTGTGAAGACGGGCGCAGGGGAACGTTCCTGTTCACCTCGAGCGGCCTCAACGGCAATGGCAACGGATTCGGAAAGTTTACCAACGGCGAGACATTTTCATTCCGTTTCGGCAGTGTGGCCTACATCCGCGAACGTGACGTTGAGGTTCGCCAGGTCATAAAGCCAGAAAGGCCACCCAGGCCACAGTAAGTGTTGCCGCGGTGCTGAGCGCAGCCGGCTCGCAGTCCGCGAAGGGTTCGCGCGGGTTATTGCCTGATGCAGAAAAGCAAGTCCGTTCGCCTCGAGTAGCGCCACAGGCGACCTGTCGAGAGGCCAGCCGCCACGGTTCTTCGGACCTGCTCGGAATGAGCGACGGATGGGACTGTTCGACCACGGCCATCACTGTTGCAGGTCTCCATAGCGACTGCGGTCTTTTGTCTGTGTCTGAATTTCAGTCGCAGTGCCGAATGTAATCACACGATTGCGGCCGCCGCGTTTGGCCATGTAGAGAGCGGTGTCGGCGGTGCGCACGACGATGTCGCCGACGATGCCATGCTCCGGGTACGCCGCCACGCCGAGCGATACCGTAATCGGTTGCCGGTCCCCTTCGTGAGGCGGGACCTCCAGTTCCTTCACTCCTTTCCACAGAGTTTCCGCACGCTCCCGGGTCGCCACCAGGGAAGCTTCCGGGAGCAGGAGCAGGAACTCCTCGCCGCCGTACCGGCACGCAATTTCCTCGCCCGCGGTGTTTGATTGCAGGTACGAACCCAGTTGCCGCAGCAGCACATCGCCCGCGGCGCGGCCGTGGGTGTCGTTGAATTTCCTGAAGTGGTCAATGTCGAGCATGATGACGCCGGCCGTCGAACGGTTCCGCCGCGCGCGCTGCAACTCGCGTTCCAGTGTTTCGTCGAAATAGCCCCGGTTGAACAGTCCGGTCAGCGGGTCGCGGATGGATTGCTGGCGCAGGGTATTTTGCAACTTCAGGTTGGCGAGCGTGAGCGCCACGCCGTCGGCCACGGTCTGGGCGAACTGCCGGACCGATTCATTCAGGCGGTCCGCCGGCACCAGCGGCGGCGTTCCCAGAAACAGTACGCCCACGGTTTCCCCGTGGGCGATCATCGGGGCACAGAAAGACGCGGAGGGGTGTGGAAATTCCAGGTGGCGGCACAGCAGCGCCGCCTCCGAGGCGGGGACCGCGTGATGCGCACGCCCGCGCCGTATGGCCCAGCAGTCCTCAATGGCAAACAGGCGCTGCCGGATGGACGGTACGCCCCAGACGACCGCCGCTTCCATCAGACCGCGCGGCTCGGTGGCGAGATACACCCCGCCGCGGGTCGTGCGGAAAAGACGCGGGACGAACTGTTCGAGGACCGTGCCGGCTTCGGTAAGCGTCTGGCATCCCTGGAGCAGATGGCCCATTTCGCTGAACAGGGCCATGTCGGTACTGCGTTGCTCCAGGTGACTGAGGCCCCCGCGCAACTGTTCGTTCGCGCCGCGCAACGCCGCTTCTGCCTGCTGGCGCTCAAACGCCAGAGCCGCGATTCCCAGGCCGGTCACGGCAACGACCGCGGTGAACACCTGCAGCAGAAGCAGGGACTCGTTCGGAGACTCACGAACGAAGGGACCGTACCCGCTCAGGGTGCCCCACACCGCAATGCCTGAAAGCAGCAGAGTCGCGGCGGCGGTTTCGCGCTGGCCGAATCGGTACGCCACCCAGATAATCAGCGGAACCACGATGAATCCCAGCGGGTAATTGTTCGTGCCAAAAGGCAGGAGCTTTCCGAATGTGGCCAGGCTGAACAGGATCAGCAAGGCCGCGAGCGACGCAGCTTCAACCGTACGGGCCTGGTCCCAGCGGACACGAAAATCGTTGGCCCACAGGATCAGCGCCGGCGCCACAATCAGCGCGCCGCCGACGTTGCCCAGCCACCAGGTTCCCCAGACCGCCGCCGCCTTTGGCCAGGCCGCCAGCTCGTTCAGCATCAGGCTGGCGACGCCGACGGTGGCGCTGACCGTCGTGGCGATCAAGCCCGCGAGAATGGCATATTTGAAGGCGTCGGCGGCGCTCTCAAAGGCGCGGCGACCGTGCGCGAACCGGTTGACCAGGAAGGCGCCCACCACGGCTTCCAGCGCATTGCCGGCCGCAATCATCAAAGAGACAAGAGCGTCGCCGGAGGTGGTGACGTTGACCAGAAACGCCCCGAGAAAAACGCCCGGCCACACGCGCGGCCCCAGCACCAGCAGTGCCGCCAGTGCGATTCCGGTAGGGGCCCACACCGCCGTCGCGCTGGGGTGTACATAGGCCAGGCTCAGTCCCAGCCGACCCGCGCCGTAGTAAGTCAGCGTCAGAAGGGTTACCGCTGCCGCCCAGTTTAGAAGAGCGCGGAAGGACAAATCGACCTCCTTGCGAACCGGCACGCTATGCTTTTTCCAAAAATTCCACAAAAGAATGCATCTTCATCTTTGCAGAAACGGGTAAAACGTCAGAAGCGCCAGGCAAAACCGAGATGCAGCGCGCCGAGGCTGTCGTGAATCACAATCGGGCTGTCAGCCATCCCGGAACCCAGTCCGGTATAGCTGACGCCGCCGAACAGCAACCGGTCAGACGCGAGCAGGTAGCCGGCCATCAGGCCGGCGCGCCAGTTGACGGTGTTATCGCCCGTGTAAGCCGGCCGGACTCCAGGGATCATTTCGGAGGACCTGACGCCGTAGTAGTAGTCAACGACGTCGGCGCTCAGCCATTGCGCACCGATGCTGGGTGTAAGTCGCCAGCGTTGGCTCAAGCGGATGGCATGGGAGAAGTCGAGTGCCGCGGAGTCACCGTTGCTGGCGCCGGAAATGTCAGCGTAATAGGCAAAGGATACGTTCAGCGGGCGCGTATACCACACGGTCTTGACGCCCAGCTCCGCCGAGGTGTCGCGTTTCTCCATTCCGGCGAGCCCGGCGTGATCTTCCGGATCGTAACCGCCGCGCGGTTTGATGGCGATGCCGGCACGCACGCTTCGGTCCTCGCTCTTGATCAGCCAGGCTCCGAGCTGGGCGAAGCTCAGGTAAATCACGTCGCGGTAGGAGACGGAGACGAGCGGTACGATAAACGCGCGGTCGTCGTCAATGGGCCGATTCAGCACGCCCACGCCGGCGCCGAGGAGGCCGTTCCAGTCGTTGGTACGCCCGGCGGTGTCTTCCACGCCGGGGGTGCCGTACGCCGAGTTAAGTTCGTTCAGCTCGTCTTGCGCCTGCGCGACACAGACGAACAGTGTGGCGGCAACCAGCGCCGCGCGTTTCGTGGAAGAGGGGAACAGGGTCATCACAGAGCACCTCCTCCGGCGGTTTCGCCGGGCCGTTCTGCCGGCATTGGCCCGGCAAACACAGACGGGTGCTGACCGTCGGTTATAAGGGTTGGCTTTACTTCCGATTCCATGCGGAATATAACGCTGTTCGCCGAAAATAAATACCGAATAGAGGCCTGCATGACAACTGAATCCGCAAAACCCGTTGCCCGCCCGGACACGTACGAAGTGCTGGCGATGGCCCGGTCTTCCCCCGACCGGCTCGCGCTGCTGTTTCCCGAAGGAAAAAATCCTGACGGGCAGACCCGCTACGGTCAGTGGACGTACCGTCAGCTGGACGAGGAAAGTGACGCCCTCGCCCGCGGCCTGCACTCCATTGGAGTTCGCAACGGGGTCCGCACCGTGCTGATGGTGAAGCCGAGCCCCGAATTTTTTGCCCTCACGCTCGCGCTGTCCAAACTGGGCGCGGTGCCGGTCATGGTAGACCCCGGCATGCCCGTACGCAGTCTGGCCCGGTGCCTGGCCGAGGCCGAGCCGCAGGCGTTCATCGGCATCCCCAAGGCCCATGCGGCGCGCGTGCTGTACGGTTGGGCACGGAAAACCGTTCGCATCCGGGTGACCTGCGGCCGGCGCTGGTTCTGGGGTGGGTACACCCTGGAACAGCTGCGTCATACCTCTGGAGCGGCGGCGGCCGGGCCGGGGCTCCCGTCCAGTCTTGATCAGACGGCAGCCCTGTTCTTCACCAGCGGCAGCACCGGCTCGCCGAAGGGCACCCTTTATACCCGGCGCATGCTCACAAGCCAGATTGAAATATTTCGACGGACGTACGACTTTCAACCGGGGGAGATTGATCTGTGCACCTTCCCGTTATTCGCGCTTTTCGCTCCGTCCCTGGGGATGACCACCGTCATTCCAGTCATGGACCCGACCCGGCCTGCGCACGTGGACCCGGCGGAGATCCTGACGCCGATGGAGCGCTTCGGGGTCACCAATCTGTTTGGCTCGCCGGCCCTGCTGCACCGCGTGGCCTCCTCCGGCCAGGTCCAGGCCAGGGCCCTGCGATCGCTGCGTCGTGTCATCTCTTTCGGCGCGCCCATGTCCTCGGCCATTCTGGAGCAATGGGCCCGGTGGTTACCCGAGAAGACCGAGATTTTCACGTTCTACGGCGCGACCGAAGCGTTGCCGGTTGCGTCCATCGGCAGCCGGGAAGTGCTCCGCGATACGTCCCGCCAGGCGACGGTCGGGGCCGGCGTTTGTGTGGGCCGGCCCGTGGAAGAGGTCACGGTGCGCATCATTCACATCAGTGACGGCCCCATTCCGGTCTGGTCTGACAAGCTGCTCCTGCCGCCCGGTGAAATCGGCGAGATAGTGGTCCAGGGTCCGACCGTGACTCGTGAGTACTACAACC
>JAKEEJ010000045.1 GCA_022616655.1 Nevskiales bacterium
GGCGCGTCCGCGGTGCTGCTGGCCTCGGAGGACTGGGCCCGGGCGCACGGATTAAAAGCGTTGGCTTATCTCACCGCCTGCGAAACCGGTGCGGTGGACTTCGTGAACAAAAAGGAAGGTTTGTTGATGGCTCCAGCCTATGCCGTGCCGCGCATGCTGAAGCGCGCCGGCGGGCTCAAACTCCAGGATTTCGATTTCTACGAAATCCACGAGGCCTTCGCCGCGCAGGTGCTCTGTACCCTCAAGGCCTGGAACGATCCGGCGTTCTGCACAAACAAACTGGGCCTCGACCGGCCGCTGGGCGAAATTGACCGCCGCAAGCTCAATATCAAGGGCGGCAGTGTTGCCCTGGGCCATCCCTTCGCCGCTACTGGCGGGCGGATTGTCGCGACGCTGGCCAAGATTCTTGACCTGCACTCTCAGAAAAACGGGGGCAGCGCCCGCGGGCTGATCTCCATCTGCGCCGCCGGCGGTCTGGGCGCCGTCGCCCTTCTCGAAAAATAGACTGGAACCGGCGTCATAACCTCCCTCACTCCACCCTCTCCGCTCATTTCATTGAAGGGAGAGAAAAATAAAACACGGCACGCATCGCATCTTTTTTGTTTATAGTCGCCGCCAAGCCCGCCCGAGGAAACCCATGCACCTCCTGCGTACCAAGACCATCCAGCGCGATCTGGCCGCGGATACCGGCCTGAAGCGGGACCTCACCGCCTTCAATCTCACGATGCTCGGCATCGGGGCCATCATTGGCGCCGGTATTTTCGTGCTGACGGGCATCTCCGCCGCCACCCAGGCGGGTCCGGCGGTGGTACTGTCCTTTGTGATTTCCGGCGTGGCCTGTACCTGCGCAGCGCTGGCGTATGCGGAACTGGCGTCCTCGGTGGGTGGCTGCGGCAGCGCCTACGGCTACGGGTACGCACTGCTGGGCGAATTCCCGGCCTGGATCATCGACTGGCTGTTGATTGCGGAATACTGCGTGGCGATTGCCGCGGTGTCGGCCGGCTGGTCCGGGTATTTCAATAACGCGTTACAGGCACTGGGGCTGGGACTGCCGGAGGTCCTGATGCACAGCCCGCTCGATGCCACAACACCGGGACTGATCAATCTTCCGGCGGCGAGCATCATTGTGGTCCTCGGCATTCTGCTGGCCGGCGGCGCCAAGATTTCGGCGCGCTTCAACGAAATCATGGTGCTCGTCAAACTGGCGGCCATCGGCCTGTTCATCGCGGTGGCGCTGTTCCACGTCAACCCCGAGACCTGGACTCCGTTCATCCCGCCGGTGGAACGGCTGCCCGACGGCGCGGCGGGATTCAATTTTGAAATGCGGCTGATGGACTGGATCAAACAGGCCCTGGGTTTCGATGCGGAAGCCACGCGCTTCGGCCTGGCCGGCGTGGTCAGCGGCGCCGCGATTGTGTTCTTTGCCTACATCGGCTTCGACGCCGTGTCCACGGCCGCCGAGGAAACCCGCAACCCGAAGCGCGATCTGCCGATCGGCATTCTGGGTTCGCTGGTGATCTGCACCCTGCTGTACATCGTGGTGTCCGGCCTGCTGACCGGCATCGTGAACTACCGGGAACTCAATGTGCCCTCGCCGGTGGCACACGCGCTGCTGCAGATCGGCCAGAAATGGGCGGCCGGCATGATTTCCGTGGGCGCCATCGCCGGCCTGACCACGGTCATGCTGGTGCTGTACTACGCCATCACGCGCATTTTCTTCGCGATTGCCCGGGACGGATTGCTGCCGCAATTTTTTGCCGCCATCAGCGACAAGACGCGCAGCCCGGTGCGTTGCATCGTGCTGATCGGCATCGTCATGACGCTGATGGGCGGATTTATTCCGCTGGGCCAGTTGGCCGAACTCTGCAACATCAGCACGCTGGCGGCGTTCGCGGTGGTGTGCGCCGGTGTGGTGATCCTGCGTCGGACCCAACCCGACCTGCCGCGCGCCTTCACCACGCCGTTCAGTCCGCTGATCCCGCTGACCGGCATCGGGTTCTGCCTCTGGCTCATGCTGGCCCTGCCCATTCTGACCTGGCTCGCCTTCGGGATCTGGCTGCTGATCGGCATCACGATTTACTTTGCCTATTCTTACTCGAACAGCGCATTGGCCCGTCGTAGCTGAAAGCCCGCGACAAAACAGAACACGCATGTCCGAATCCCAGCCCACCGCACGTGACGGGGTACTGCTGATCAACCTCGGCACGCCGGAGGCCCCCACCGCTCCCGCCATCCGCCGCTACCTGCGCGAATTTCTCAGCGACCGCCGCGTGGTCAATCTGCCGCGGGTACTCTGGCTGCCCGTTCTTTACGGTTTTATTCTCCCCTGGCGACCGCGCCGGCTCACGCAGGCCTACGCCGCCGTCTGGACCGCAGAAGGCTCGCCGCTGCGGGTGATCGCAGCACGGCAGGCCGCCGCATTGAAAACGGCGCTGGGCGGGAACACGCTCGTGGCGCTGGGCCTGCGTTACGGCCGACCCGCCATCGCCGAAGCCCTGGACGCGCTGTTGCACGAAGGCGCAAGCCGCATCGTGGTTCTGCCCTTATATCCGCAATACTCGGCCACCACCACCGCTTCGGCCCTCGATACCGTCGGCGACTGGCAACGCACCCGCTCTGCGTCCGTGGCCCTGCACATCGTGAACGACTACCACGACGATGCCGGGTATATCGCCGCACTGGCGGACCACGTGCACGAGCACTGGCACGCGCGGGGACGCGGCCCGGCCCACCTGTTGATGTCCTTCCACGGCATCCCCCAGCGTTACGTGGACGCCGGCGATCCGTATGCCGATCAGTGCCGCCGCACCAGCGCCCTGCTCGCGCAAAAACTCGGGCTTGCGGACACGCAATGGACGCTCGCGTTCCAGAGCCGTCTCGGCAAAGCGCAATGGCTCCAGCCCTATACGGGCGATACGCTCGCACGGCTTCCGGAACGGGGCATTAAAGACGTGGGCGTGATCTGCCCCGGTTTTTCCGCCGACTGCCTGGAAACGCTGGAAGAGATCGGCCTGCGGGGACGGGAAACATTCCTCACGGCCGGCGGTTTGTATTTTGATTACCTGCCCGCGCTCAATGCCCATCCGGCACACATTCGCGCCCTGACCGGTATCGTGTCGCGCCAGCTGTCTTGAAATGCGCCTGCATGACGTGACTTAATGACGCAGTGCCCGCATCCGAATTCACGCAGAATTTTTAAGCGCGCATTGCAAAATTGAACTTCCTCCCCCGCGTGCGGGGGAAGGACGTGTAAGGTTTGATTTCGCAACGCGCTCCAAGGGAGTTGCGCTGAGTGACCGAATTCTTTTTCCAATACGGCCTGTTTCTGGCCAAAACCGTGACCGGGGTCGCGGCGGTGCTGCTGGTACTGGCCGCCGTGCTTCTGCTGCTGCGCCAGCGGCGCGAGCACGGGGGTGATCATCTGGAAGTAACCGACCTCAGCCAGCGCTTCCGCGATCTGGCGGACACGCTCAGGCATTCACTGTTGACAAACGACGAACAAAAGCGGGAATCAAAAACCCGCGCGGCCGAAGACAAAGCCCGGGCGAAAGCGCGCAAAAAAGGACAGCACCCGCCGCGCCCCAGAATTTTTGTGCTGGATTTTCACGGCGATCTGCACGCCTCGGCGGTGGAATCCCTGCGCCAGGAAATCAGCGCCGTATTGCAGGTCGCCCGCGAGGGTGACGAGGTCGTGCTGCGGCTCGAAAGCGCGGGCGGCGTGATTCACGGCTACGGGCTGGCGGCGTCGCAGTTGCAGCGCCTCCGCGACCGCAAAATCCAGCTCACCGCCGCGGTGGACCGGGTGGCCGCCAGCGGCGGGTACCTGATGGCCTGCGTGGCCGACCGGATTCTCGCGGCGCCCTTCGCCATCGTCGGCTCGGTCGGCGTGGTGGCGCAGCTGCCCAACTTCAACCGGCTGTTGAAGAAGAACGAAATTGATTTCGAACTGCACACGGCGGGCGAACACAAACGCACGCTGACGCTGTTCGGTGAAAACACTGAGGAAGGCCGCGCCAAGTTCCGCGAAGAGCTGGAGGACGCCCACGCGCTGTTCAAATCTTTCGTCGCCGAGAACCGCTCGCAGGTGCCCATCGCCCAGGTCGCCACCGGCGAACACTGGTTCGGCACCCGCGCGTTGACGCTCAAGCTCGTGGACGCGCTCAAAACCAGCGACGATTACCTGCTCGAGCGCTCCAGGGACAGCGACCTGTTCGAGCTGCATTACAAACGCCATCGCCGCTGGATGGAGCGCCTGGCGGCCAGCTTCGCCCAGGGGCGCACGGCCCTTCCGTTCTGAGCGGGATCAGGGTAAAAAGCGGCGATGAAACTGAGCAGCGGGAGCTTTTCGGACGGCGGCGTGATTCCGGGACGCTGCGCCTTCGCCGTCAGCGATCCCAAAACCCACGTGCGCCTGGCGGACAACCGCAATCCCGCGCTGAGCTGGAGCGAGGCCCCCCCGGGTACCCGCAGCTTCGTGCTGATCGGTGCGGATGCGGACGCGCCGACCCGGCCCGACGACGTGAACCGGGAAGGGCGCACGGTGCCGAAGTCCCTGCCCCGCGCGGAATTCATTCACTGGGTTCTGGTGGACCTTCCTCCAAACCTGACGCGCATCGAGGAAGGCGCCTGCAGCCAGGGCGTCACGCCGCGCGGCAAGAAAAATCCCCTGGGCCCGTCCGGCAGCCGCCAGGGCCTGAACGACTACACCGGCTGGTTCAAGGGCGACCCGGACATGGAGGGAATCTACCGGGGCTATGACGGCCCCTGCCCGCCCTGGAATGACGAGCGACCGCACCATTACCGTTTCGAGATCCACGCCCTCGATTGCGCGCGCTGTCCGGTCGAAGGCAGCTTCACCGCCGCCGAGGTACGCGCAGCCATCGCCGGCCATACGCTCGCGTGCGCCGGGATCACGGGCTTGTACACCCTGAACCCGTCGGTCAGAATTGCATGAGCCGGAAGGTCCGGCGTGAACTTTGCAACGGCGGCACAGTCATAGCCCGCAAACAACTCCCTCATCCGGAACCTTTCATGAAACGTCTTCACGCACTTTGTGGCGTCCTGTTGGCAACCGTCGCGCTCGTGTCGCCCCTCCTGCACGCTGAAATCCCCCCCACCGTGCTGGGCTCCAATCCCAGCCTGGCCCCGATGCTCAAGGACGTGATGCCGGCGGTGGTGAACATTTCCGTGACGTCCAAGGTCGAGATTCAGAATCCGCTGTTGCAAGACCCGTTCTTCCGCCGTTTTTTCGACATCCCCGATTCCCTGCCCCAGGAGCGCGAAGCCCAGGCCATCGGTTCCGGCGTGATTGTGGACGCCGTGAAAGGCTACGTGCTCACCAATAATCACGTGGTGGAACAGGCCGACAGCATCAGGGTGCGGCTGGCGGACGACCGGGTACTGGACGCCAAACTGATGGGCACCGACCCGGACAGCGATCTCGCCGTCCTGCAGGTCAGTCCCGACCGTCTCAAGGCGCTCCCCATCGCCGACTCGGACAAGCTGCAAGTGGGCGATTTTGTCATCGCCGTCGGCAATCCCTTCGGCATCGGCAGCACGGTCACCTCCGGCATCGTCAGCGCGCTGGGCCGCACCGGCCTGGGCACCAAATACGAAAACTTCATCCAGACCGACGCCTCCATCAATCCCGGAAACTCCGGCGGGCCGCTGGTGAACCTCAAGGGCGAACTGGTGGGCATCAACAGCCAGATCGTCTCGCGCACCGGCACCAGCGCCGGCATCGGTTTCGCCATTCCCTCCAATCAGGTCCGGTTCGTGCTGACCCAACTCGTGGAACACGGCGCGGTACAGCGTGGACGCATCGGCGTCGGCGGTCAGGACGTGACCCCGGAACTGGCCAAGGCCTTCAAACTGCCGGCCGCGCGCGGCGCCGTCATCACCCAGGTCGTGCCCGGCTCGCCGGCCGACAAGGCCGGGCTCAAGGCGGAGGACATTCTCCTCGAAGCCAACGGCAAAGAGCTGCAGGACTTCAGCCAGTTGCGCAACCTGGTGGGCCTGATGCACGTGAACGATCGCATCGAACTCAAGGTCCTGCGCGACGGCAAACCGCGCACGGTGACGGTCACCATCGGCAAGGAAACCGAGCAGGCGGCCAGCGGCACCCAGCTGCACCCGCAGCTGGCCGGCGCCGTGTTCGTACCGGTGGACGAAAGCAATGCGCCCGAACGGGGCGACAACGAGGCCCGCGGCATTCTGGTCCAGCGCGTGCAGCCGTACAGTCCGGCCGCGCGGCTGGGTCTGCGTGCCAACGACATCATCCTCGCCGTCAACCGCCAGCGGGTGAACACCATGGCTGATTTCGAAAAACGGGCCGGCGCCAAAAACGGCGACCTGCTGCTCCTGATCAAACGCGGCGACAACGCCTTTTTCGTCACGGTCAATTAGCGGGGTGGGCGGCACCCACCGTTTTTGGTTGTCTTATACTGAGGCGGTCTCACGTCAGAGCCTCCCGTGTTGGAAACCGAACTCGCACAACTTGAAGAGCGTATCCAACGCCTGCTCGCGGCCTACCACCAGGCCCGGCTGGAACGGCGCCGCGCCCTGCAGGATCGCGACCGCCTGGTGGCCCTGAACAACGAACTGCGCAAACGCATCGAGGGCGTGATCCACCGCATCAAGTCCCTGGAAACGGAGCAGGGTGCATGAGCGACGCCAAACGCCTGTCGGTCCCGGTGCGCATCATGGGCAAGGAATATAACGTCGAGTGCCCGCCCGAAGAACACGAGGCGCTGGTGGCCTCCGCGGAATTCGTCAACGAGCGCATGAGCACCATCCGCAAACGCGGCAAGGCCCTGGGCTCCGAACGCATCGCGGTGATGGTGGCGCTCAACCTGGCGCGCGAGCTGCTGAGCCTCAAGGGCGTGGACGGCGTGGCGCCCGGCACCGATCCGGTGATGCTGGAGCGCATGCGCCAGCTCAAGCTGGACATAGACAGCACGCTGGCCACCGACTGAGCTTTTGTTCCCTCCCCCGCAAGCGGGGGAGGCGGCGAGCACTGCTCGCCGGGGTGGGGGCGTTTCCCTCTCTTCTTGTGGGAGGGACGCATTTTTTATCCCTCTCCCCACGCGCGGGGAGAGGGCCGGAGCATGCTCCGGCGGGTCAGGGGCTCCTTTATTTTTCTCCCCTCCCCTTGCGGGAGGGGGTAGGGGGAGGGGTGCAGCGCGCAAAGCGCGCTGGAAGCGGATTTCAGATGCAATGCGCCGTTCAGAACATAGCGCCAGAAATCACTGTTTATGAAGTTGCCAGTAATGATTGGAAAAAATGCAGCGTAGATATGAAAAACTTCTGTAAATGTGGGCAGTCGGGGATATAGGTAACAGTCACCGGACCGCAACAGACGGCCATTGGTATTCGGAAAAATCAAGTCTGGACACGGCCCGCGGGAGTCTGGACACTGGGGCCGGTGTCTCCTGCGGTGTTCGATGTCCGTCCGGAACCCCTTGAGCCTACTTTGTCACCACGGGAGCCTGAACCCGCGTTGGGAGTGCAGGTCCGCGAGGTCAGCGGAAAGCCCGAAGACACGGCGTGGCGCCCACTTGAGACTTTGTCTCAAGGTCGAAGACGGATGAC